>NZ_DASVFL010000309.1:0-17752 GCF_036380075.1 Lentzea sp.
AACACTCGGCTGGGACACCCCAGCCGAACGCATGACTACGCTCCTCACCGAAACCAGTTGACCACCCGCGTTGCAACGACCCCTGGAATCCACCAGATTGCCGGGGGTCTGGGGGCAGCGCCCCCAGGTGGAAGCACGCAAGGTAACCGGGAAAACGCAACAGGGGAACGCTACGGGGTAACGCAACAGGGGAACGCTACGAACCCCCCGGCGAAACCGCCCCAGTAGACCCCCGAACCACCAAGGTGGTGGCCAACTCGATGTGCAGAGCCGCAGGCGAATGCCCATCCAACACCCGCATCAACTGAGCAACCGCGATCCGCCCCATCTCGACCAACGGCTGCCGAACGGTGGTGAGCCCAGGCCACACAGCCTCAGCCAGATCGATGTCGTCGAACCCGACCACGGACAACTCCGAAGGAACCCGCAACCCGACCTCCCGAGCCGCCTGCAACACCCCCACCGCCACCTTGTCGTTGAAACAGACAACGGCAGAAGGCCGAGGCGACACCCGAAGCAACTCAGCAGCAGCCAACCGCCCCTGAGCGACAGTGGGCTCGACGTGCCGCAACCGATCGGCGGACAACAACACCCCGGCCTGAGCCAACGCGGCCCGGTGCCCAGCCAACCGCGCATCCCCGGCCAACCACTCCTCAGGCCCGGCGATGACCGCGATGTCCCGATGCCCCAGCCCGATCAGATGATCGGCGACAGCCCGAGCCCCGGAGAAGTGCGCGGCGGACACAGCGGCGACGTCCGGCGGAGGCGGAGTGCGCGGATCGACCACCACGAACGGAAACCCGGCCGCCGACAACGCGACCAGCGCGTCCCCCTCCTCAGGCGGCAGGATCAGGATCGCCCCGTCGGCATCCCCCTCGGGCAACCGGCGCAGGGCATCGCTCGACTGCCCGGACTCCCCCGCGTCCAGCACCAGCCGGAGCCCGTGCAGCTTCGCCCCTTCGGCGACCGAGGAAACGATCAACCCGAAGTAGTCCGTCAACACGTACGGACAACGCACATAAACAGTCCGGGTCCGCAGCGCCGCAGTCTCGGACCGACGCCGCTCCACGGCCTGCAACACCAGGTCGCGCGTCCGGGGCGCCACGTTGACGTGGTCGTTCAACACCCGTGAGACGGTCGCGACGGACACACCGGTCTCCGCCGCGATGTCCCGGAGGCTGGCGCGTTGTTTCACGGCTTCGATCTTGCGTTCCACCAGGTCAATGTACCGGAACTCGTCCAGACCATTGACCCTCGCCACGCGCGGGTGTTTCATCCTGGAAGCTGACGTTTCACAGTGATGAATGGGTGTTACATGAGACGAACCACGACGACAGCGCTGGTGTTCGGCCTGATCGCCACCGCGGCGGCCGTTCCCGCGGACGCGTCCGGCGCACCGCAGGTCCGGGTCTGGGTGACGACGCCGGACCGCGCCGAGCTGATGCACGAGCGCCCCGCGGTCCGGTTCGGCTCGACGCCGTCCGCCCAGCCGACGATCGTGGTCGACCCGGACCGCCGCTACCAGGAGGTCGACGGCTTCGGCGCGTCCATCACCGACTCGTCCGCCGACGTGCTCGCCGCCCTGGCCCCGGCCGTCCGCCAGGACACGATGCGCAAGCTGTTCGACCCGAGGAGCGGGATCGGCGTGAGCTTCCTGCGCCAGCCGGTCGGGTCCTCGGACTTCACCGCCGAGCAGGAGCACTACACGTTCGACGACGTCCCCGCCGGCCAGACCGACTTCGAGCTCCGGCACTTCAGCATCCGCCGCGACGAGGCGAAGGTCCTCCCGCTCCTGCGCGAGGCGAAGCGCCTCAACCCGCGCCTTAAGGTGATGGCCACTCCGTGGAGCCCGCCGGCGTGGATGAAGACGAACGACTCCCTCGTCGGCGGTCAGCTCAAGGACGACCCGAAGGTCTACGACGCCTACGCGCGGTACCTGGTGAAGTTCGTCCAGGCCTACGCGCGGGCGGGCGTGCCGGTCGACTTCCTGTCCGTCCAGAACGAGCCGCAGAACCGCAAGCCCGACGCCTACCCCGGCACCGACATGCCCGTCGCCCACCAGATCAGGGTGATCGAGGCGCTCGGCCCGAAGCTCAGGGCCGCCAGCCCGCGCACGAAGGTCCTCGGCTACGACCACAACTGGGCCACGCACCCGAACGACGGCACGGCGGAGGCCGACTACCCGTTCCAGCTCCTGCGCTCCCCCGCCGCGAAGTGGCTCGCCGGCACCGCCTACCACTGCTACTACGGCGACCCGAGCGCGCAGACGGCGTTGCACGACGCGTTCCCGGACAAGGGGATCTGGTTCACCGAGTGCTCGGGTTCGAAGGGCGCCACCGACCCGCCGGCGAAGGTCTTCAGCGACACCCTGCGCTGGCACGCCCGCAACGTCGTGCTCGGCACCGCCCGCAACTGGGCGCGCAGCGCGGTGAACTGGAACATCGCGCTCGACAGCACCGGCGGCCCGCACCTCGGCGGCTGCGGCACGTGCACCGGCCTGGTCACCGTGCAGCCGGACGGGTCCGTGGTGACCGACGCCGAGTACTACACGATCGGCCACCTGTCGAAGTTCGTGCAGCCGGGCGCGCGCCGGATCGCCAGCACGTCGTTCGGCACCACCGGCTGGAACGGCCAGGTGATGGACGCCGCGTTCCGCAACCCGGACGGCTCCACGGCCCTGGTGGTGCACAACGAGAACGACGACCCGCGCTCGTTCGCGGTCACCGTCGGCGACCGCACCTTCGAGTACACCCTGCCCGGCGGTGCGCTGGCGACGTTCACCTGGACCGCCCAGCACAGGAGCAGGCTCGACCTCGTCCCGCTCACCGGCGCGACCGCGACCCCGGACGGCGCACCGGCTGTCGACGACGACGCGTCCACCCGCTGGTCCAGCGGCGCCGCCCAGACCCCCGGTCAGTTCCTCCAGGTCGACCTGGGGCGGCGCAGGGACTTCCGGCGCGTCGCCGTCGACTCCGGCGGCAACCTCGGTGACTACGCCCGCGGCTGGGAGCTGTCGGTCAGCGACGACGGCACCGGCTGGCGCACCGTCGCGAGTGGAACGGGCGTCGGTCAGCTGACGACCATCGACGTCCGCCGCACGACCGCGCGGTACGTCCGCATCACGTCCACCGGGTCCTCGACCAGCTGGTGGAGCATCGCCGATTTCCGCCTCTACAACTGAAGAACCTGAACCGGGCGCGCCCAACCCCCTGCAAGGAGCGCTGATGTCAAAGACGACGAAACGCTGGCGCGGCATGGCGATCGCCGCCGCCGTCGTGACGGCGGGAAGCACCCTGGTGTCTCCCGCCGCCACCGCGGCCACGAACGCCGGTGTCTGGCTGACCACCGCGGACCGGTCGAACCTGCTGCGCCAGCAGGGCGACGTGACGTTCGGCTCGGGTGGCAGCGGTCCCACGATCACGGTCAACCCGAACTCGACCTACCAGTCCATGGTCGGTTTCGGGGCGTCGTTCACCGACGCGGCCGCGTGGAACGTCTTCAACTCGCCACGCCGCACCGAGATCATGAACAACCTCTTCACCAAGAGCACCGGCATCGGTCTGAGCTTCCTGCGCCAGCCGATCGGCGCTTCCGACTTCTCCCGCAGCTTCTACACCTACGACGACGGCGCGGCCGACCCGTCGCTGTCGCGGTTCTCCACCTCCCACGACAACGCCTACATCATCCCGCTGCTCCAGCAGGCCAAGCAGCTCAACCCGCAGCTGTCCGTGATGGCGACGCCGTGGAGCGCGCCGGCGTGGATGAAGAACAACAACAGCCTCATCCAGGGTTCGCTCAACGACAGCCGGATCGGGGTGTACGCCGACTACCTGGTCAAGTTCGCGCAGGCGTACAAGGCCGCGGGCATCCCGATCGACTACCTGAGCGTGCAGAACGAGCCGAACTTCGAACCGCCGGGCTACCCCGGCATGAGGATGTCGGCGCAGCAGCAGGTCAACGTGATCAACACGCTGGTGCCGAAGCTGCGCGCGGCCGGCGAGCAGGCCAGGATCCTCGGCTACGACCACAACTGGGACGACACGACCTACCCGCAGACCGTCAACACCGGCGCGGGCGGCAACGTGATCGGCTCGGCGTGGCACTGCTACGGCGGCAACCCGAGCGGCCAGTCGGTCGTCAAGAACAACCAGCCCGGCAAGGACGTCTTCTTCACCGAGTGCTCCGGCACGAGGTCGGCCGACGACGCGTCGACGTTCCGCGACACGTTGCGCTGGCAGGGAATCAACCTCGCGATCGGCGCGACCCGCAACCACGCGCGGTCCGTGGCGATCTGGAACATGGCCCTGGACCAGAACAACGGCCCGGTCATCGGCAGCTGCACCAACTGCACGGGCGTCGTCCGCACCAACGGCAACGACGTCACGTACAACGCCGAGTACTACGTCCTCGGCCACCTGTCGAAGTTCGTGCAGCCCGGCGCGGTCCGCATCGACTCGACCGGCTACGGCGAGGGCGGCATCCAGAACGTCGCCTTCCGCAACCCGGACGGCCGGATCGTGCTCGTCGCGCTGAACTCGGGTGCCCAGCAGAACTTCCGCGTCTCCTACAACGGCCAGACGTTCGGCTACGCCCTCCCGGCGGGCGCGATGGCGACGTTCACCTGGCCGGGCACCCTCGACCCCGGCACCCCGCCGACCGGCCGCACCGGCCCGATCACGGGCCTGGCCGGCAAGTGCCTCGACGTCACCGACGGCTCGACCGCCAACGGCAACCGGCCACAGCTGTGGACGTGCTCCAGCGGCCCGAACCAGACATGGACCCTGTCCTCCGACGGCACGGTCCGCGGCCTGGGCAAGTGCCTCGACGTGACCGGCAACGGCACGGCGGACGGCACACCGGTCCAGCTGTGGGACTGCTTCGGCGGCCCCAACCAGCGCTGGACCGCGTCGAACGGGACGCTGGTGAACGCGGGCAGCGGCAAGTGCCTTGATGTCGTCGGCAACAACAGCGCCGACGGCGCGAAGCTCCAGATCTGGTCCTGCACGGGCGGCGCCAACCAGAGGTGGACGGTACCCGCGTAGGTCGGTGACGGCCGGCGCCCGAAGACGGGCGGGCGCCGGCCGTCAGCCCGTCGGTGAAGACGGGGTCAGCCGTACTCGATGAGAACCGGTTCCTCCGCCACCGCGATGGTGTCACCCGGCTGCGTCGCGGTGCTCGTGCCGTCCAGGCGCCGCACGCTCAGCGTGCCGGGTTCGGCCGTCGTGGTGGCCGAACCCGTGTCGGTCCAGCGGATGCACGCCTCGTGCGGCTGCCCGGTGGTGGTGATGGTGAACCGGCACTGCCAGACGTTGCCGGGAAGGCCGCTCGCGGCCCCGTGCCCGCACGAGCGGCTTCGAGCGTGCGCGAGCCACCGCTGCAGCTGTTCGACGGCCAGCGCGGCCGCGGTCGGAGTGCCGCCGACCGCCTGCAGCACGATCGGGATCTTCGTGCCGCCCCAGTTGTAGAAGTACATGCGCTCCAGGTTCCTGTTGCGCGCGTACACGCCCACCAGGAAGAAGCGCACGGCGTGGTTGACGGCCGTGCGTTCGTCGAGTGGTCCCTGCAGCGGGATCGTGTACGTGGTGCCGGTGTTCCACAACCGGGGGTGAACACCGGCCTCGTGCAGGACTTGGTCGATCATGGCCGTGAGGGTCAGCATCGTCTCCGGGGGCTCGGAGGCGTCGCGCTGGAACAGCTTCACGCCGGCGACCTCGCAGTGGCCGTAGCCGCCCAGGCCGGCGAACCGCCGGAAGGCGCGGAGGCCGTCCTCCGACCACAGCTGTCCCATGCCGGGACACACGACGGTCGCCTCGGCGTCGGTGGCGCGGATGATCGTGCTCGCCCGCCGGGTCATCTCGACGAGCGTCTCGGTGCTGCCCGAGTAGAACCGGCTGTCGTTGCCCAGCACCCACAGCTCGTAGGCGGAGATCCGGCCCCTGTACCGCTGCGCCACGGCACGGACGTAGGCGTCCCAGTCGGCGAGGTCGTCCGGCGGCGCCGACGACGACCCGTCCGGGTACACGCTCGGCCTGCCGGACGGCGCCGCCCAGCGCGGTGTCCCGCCGAACACGAACAGCACGGGCACCCCCGCCCGTTCGGCGCCGTCGACCAGGCGGTCCGACGTCGACCAGTCGAACTCGCCGCGCGCCGCCTGGACCTCGGACCACCGCGTCCCGCTGTCCCACAGCCGCACCGCCCCGACCCGGAACGCCGGCATCCCGCCGGTCGCGCTGTTGATCGTGACGCCGAACAGCGTGCTCGGCACCGGGGCGGCGGGCAGCGTCCACGCGGGCCCGTCGACCCGCTGCGGCGTCGCCAGCGGGATGACGACGTGGGACTGGGCGCCGGAAACCAGCCACACGACCAGGCACACGATCGACACCGACACCGGTCGCCGCCAACTCCGCCGCTTGACGGCCGGCGGCACCACGACCGGCCGCGGCACGACGGGAGACGGCACCGCTTTCACCGGCACCACCTCCACCGGCACCGCAGCCGGCACGACCACAGCTTTCTCACGGGCGGTCACGGCACCTGCCCACAGGTCGTGCAGCCGCAGGCGTTCCGCCGTGGTCGCGCCGCAGGCGAGTCCGATGCGCTCGAGCACCCCGAAGTCCTGGGGCACCGACAGCCCGGTGCAGTACCGGTGGACGGCGGACTTGCTCAGGTGGGTCTTGCGGCCGATGCCCTCGTAGCTCAGACCGCTGCGGGCCTTCAGGTCCTCCAGCAGGTCGCTGAGACCGCCCGGACGTCGTGTGCCGGCCATGAACTCCCCCGTCGGCTGATGCCACCCGCGGCAGGCTCCCCCTCCCCAGGTGGTCGCCGCGCCCGCCGAACCTCAACACCTCCGCGACCGCTCGCGCTGCACGATGCCCGGGCTTTCACCCGTTCGGCCCTCCCCGCCGGGCGCCGCGAGGCCGCTGGACCGTCCCGGAGTCCGCCGTCCGCGCAGCTCACCGGCACCGGAACGTCCCAGCGTCTCATCCCGGGACCACGGCCTTGCGGCGGTCGTGCGACGCCGCTGAGGCTCATGCGGCTCTCACAACACGCTCACCGCCGTCGATCCCTGCTGTCGGCACCACATCCGAGGGGACCACGTCCATGCTTCGTCGATCGAACTCCAGCCGCTTCGCCAACGTCACCATGGCAGCCGTGCTCGGTGCCGCCTTCACCGTCGGGCTCCTCGTCAGCAGCCCCACCGCCGCGCACGCCGAGAAGAAGTGCCACGGCGGGGGCTGGCCCGTCCTGGGGTACGGCGAGGTCAAGTACGACAACCCCGGCGGCTCCGGCGACCTGAAGTACCCCGCGTCGCTCCACGGGCGGACCGCCCGCCTCTACAGCGGCCGCAGCAACGCCGCCGCCTACGCGAGGGTGTACCTGACCAGAGGCGACGTGCTGGGCATCGACCGCTCCAACTTCACGGTGACCGGTCCCGGGTCCGACCACAACTGGCTGCGCACCGACGAGGTCGAAGCCCGCGGAACCTGGGACTACTGCGAGGTCACCGCCACCTCGGACGCGACCTATGACACGCCGGTGATCGACGGTGCCCACCGGGCCGTGCGCATCTGCCTGCTGCACAACGGCGGCCGGCAGTGCACCAACATCTGGTACGCGGACAACGACGACGACTGACCGTCAGAACCGGAAGACCGAGCGCAGGCAGTCGTCTTCCTTCTTCTTGAACAGCTCGTACCCGCGCGCACCCTCGCTCAACGGCATGACGTGCGTCGCGAGGTGGTTCGTGACGAGCTCGCCGGACGCGATGCGGTCCAGCAGCATGGGGACGTACCGCTGCCCGTGCTGCTGGGCCCCGCGCACCGTCAGGCCCTTGTTCATCAGGGCGCCCAACGGGAACTTGTCCACGATGCCGGTGAACACGCCGAGCACGAACACCGACCCGCCCTTGCGGGCGTTGTAGATCGCCTCGCGCACCGCGATGGGCCGGTCCATCTCCAGCTTCAGCTTGCTCTTCACCTGGTCGTAGGCGTACTGCGGGCCGGTGGAGTGCGCCTCGCAGCCGACCGCCTCGATGCAGACGTCCGGTCCGCGCCCGCCGGTGGCCTCCAGGAGGGCCTCCCCGACGGACGTCTCGGCGTAGTTGATCGTCTCCACGCCGAACGCCAGCTCGGCTTGCCGCAGCCGGTAGTCGAAGCGGTCGATGACCATGACGCGTTCGGCGCCGAGCAGTTGTGCCGCGCGGGCGGCCATCTGGCCCACCGCGCCGCAGCCCCACACGGCCACCACGTCACCGGGTTTTACGCCGCCCAGGTCCGCGCCCATCCAGCCCGTCGGCGCCGAGTCGGACGCGAAGAGCGCGCTCATGTCGTCGACCGCTTCCGGGATGGGGATGGCGGTGTGGTCGGCGAACGGCACGCGCACGTACTCGGCGTGGCTGCCGCGGAAGCCGCCCATGGCGTGCGAGTAGCCGAAGATGCCGCCGGGGTCGGCGCCCCACAGCTCCTGGGTGATGCCCGGGTTGGTGTTCGTGTTGTCGCACAACGAGTACAGCTCGTTCTTGCAGTACCAGCAGCGCCCGCAGACGATGAACGAGCACACGACGACGCGGTCACCGGGCCGGTGCCTCGTGACACCGGAGCCGACCTCGACGACCTCGCCCATGAACTCGTGCCCGATGACGTCACCCGCCTGCATGAACGGGATGTGGCCCGTCAGCAGGTGCAGGTCGGACCCGCACACCGTGCTCAGCCCGACCTTGAGGATCATGTCCTGGTCGTTCAGCAGCTCGGGGTCCGGCACGTCCTGCACCCGGACGTCGTTGATCCCTTCCCAGCACAACGCCTTCACAGCCGACCACTTCCCCCTGCCCGGTTCGTCACGAGTCCCAGCGCCTTGCCCAGCGGACCCGGATGCGTCGGCGCCGTGTCCGGCCGCACCACCTCGCCCGCCTCCAGCACCGACTTCGCCTTGCGCAGCGCGAGCCTCAGGTCGTGCCGCGAGGTCCCGCCCACGGGCTTGGCCATGAGCTCGGTGCCCTTGTCGCCCGTGGCGGGCCGGATGCGGATCTCGGCCTGGCCGCGCCACCGCTCCAGGTCCTGCGGGAGCGACGCCTGGACCTCGTCCGGTGAGCGGTACACCGTCACCGCCAGCCAGCGGTCGGCGTCCTCCTCGCGCGGTGCGGCCTTGCCGCGGCCGCGCCTGCGGGCCACCGCGACCGCCGCCGCCATCCCGGCGGCGACGACCGCTTTCCCTGCTGTGTTCATGTTCCCGACCTCCTTGGAGTGCGAATGCCGGGGATAGCCCGTGCCCGCCGGGAAAAACCGGGCGGGCAGGTTCGGCCCGGTTTTCGCGGGTATGTCCTCGGTGCCGACGACCAAGGGAGGCAAGGATGGCTACCGGTGAGACCGGCTTCGACGACGTCACCTACGACCTGATCTCCGTGCAGTACCACGCCCTCAAGGCGGGACACGACTACGGCCAGTACGTCCGCGACGCGGACAACGCGGGCCGCCAGGACATCGCGGACTTCTTCCGCCAGGTCATGGAGCAGGACTCCGCACGTGCGCGGCGGTGCCACGACTACATCAAGGAGCTGTCCGGGTCGAGCGCGTCCGGGCCCGCGGTCAGCTGATCCCGGGCGCGTGCCAGGCCGTGCCGCGCGGGGGTGATCGTGCGGCACGGCCGTTCCGCGCGCGCGGACTTCTTCCTGACAGCACAACGACTTCGCGCGGCGTCACCGATCGGCCGATCCGCCGGGGGTGACCCGTTTGCCCGGCAGGCGCGAGGGTAGCCGGGGCACGACCGAAGCTAGTCCCACCTGGACCTGGAGTGGTCATGTCCCACACCCCCGTCGCGGTGCGCACGCCCGTGCAGAAGGCCGCGCTGGCGGTCAGCGCCGTGTTCCTCGTCGTCGGCGTCGCGGGCTTCATCCCCGGCCTCACGACGAACTACGACACCCTCATGTTCGCCGGCCACGAGTCGCGGGCGATGCTCCTCGGCCTCTTCATGGTGTCCGTGCTGCACAACGTCGTGCACCTCGCGTTCGGCGTCGTCGGCTTCCTGATGTCGCGCACGGCCTACGGCGCGTACTGGTACCTCGTCGGCGGCGGCGTCGTGTACCTGCTGCTGTGGCTGTACGGACTGGTTATCGACCACGACAGCGCCGCGAACTTCGTGCCGCTCAACACCGCCGACAACTGGCTGCACCTGCTGCTGGCCGTCGGCATGGCCGGACTGGGCTTCGCCCTCGGCCGCGGTGCCGGCACGCGCGGCGCACGTCGTTAGAGCTCCATTCCCCCGGTGACGATCAGCAGGACGACGTCGACGAGGGCCACCGCGAGCAAGGCGTTGAAGTTCGCCCGCGACCCGGCCCTCCTCGACCGGATCCTGCCGATCACCAGGAGCACCACCGACAACGGCACCGCCACCAGTCCCGCCGTCGTGACGGGACCCGGCGGGCCGATCGCGAGGACCACTCCGGTGAGCACCGCGAGCACGGCCGCCGCCACCGCGCTCGCGGTCTTGCCGAGGCGGTGCGGCAGGCCGCGCACACCGGTCGCCGCGTCGTCCTCCAGGTCCGGCAACACGTTCGCGAAATGTGCCGCGCTGCCGAGCAACGCCGCCGCGGCGACCAACCACAGCGGCGGCCACTGGCCGCCGGGGCCGCCGAGCGTGACGAACGCGGGCAAGAGCCCGAACGAGATGACGTAAGGCGCAACGGACAACGCCGTCGCCTTGACGCCGAGGTCGTACGCCCACGCGGAGCACAGCATCACGACGTGCACCAGTGTCGCGTCCACTCCGGACAGCAGCGACAGCAGCACCGCGGACACGGCGGCGACAGCGGTCGCGACCGCCACGGCCCTGCGGGAGATCGCCCCGGCGGCAACGGGTTTGTCCCGGCGGCCGACGCGCGCGTCGCGGCCGGCGTCGAGCAGGTCGTTGAGCCAGCCGACGGACAGCTGGCCCGCGAGCACCGCCGCGGCGACGGCCGCCAGGCCACCGAGCGACCTGCCGGTGGTCACCACCAGCGCGGTGGCGACCGCGGTGACCGCGAGAGCAGGCAGTGGATGACTGGAGAGCGCGAGAGCTTCGAGGCGGCGCATGGGGTTCCAGTCTGCCAGCGGAACGGGCGCGCGCAGGTTGATCTTGAACCCAACGATCCCGAGCTGTACGAACGGCTCGCCGGGCGGTGGTGGGAGCCGCGCGGCCCGTTCGTCATGCTGCACTGGCTCGCCGCCGCACGCGCCGCACTCGTCCCGCCGGCCCGTCCCGGTGCCGTCCTGGTCGATCTGGGGTGCGGTGCGGGACTGCTGGCACCGCACGTCCGCGGCTACCACCACGTCGGCGTCGACCTCTCGCACGAAGCCCTGAGACAAGCGCGAACGCACGGTGCGCAGGCGATCCGTGCCGACGTCACAGCCGTTCCACTGCCCGACGGGTGCGCCGACGTCGTGGTGGCGGGCGAGATCCTCGAGCACGTCCCCGATCCGCACGCCGTGGTCGCCGAGGCGTGCCGGGTGCTGCGGCCCGGCGGGCTGCTGGTGCTCGACACGCTCGCGAACACCGCGCTGTGCCGGTTCGTGGCGATCGGGGTGGCGGAACGCCTGACCGGCCTCGCACCGCGCGGCGTGCACGACCCCGCGTTGTTCGTCGACCGGAACGCGCTGGTGAACGCGTGCTCCCGCAACGGTGTGCGGCTGGTTTTGCGGGGTATCCGCCCGTCGTTGCCCGGCCTGCTCGCGTGGTCGGTGCGCCGTGCCCGTTCCGTGCGCATGGTTCCGACCGCGACCACGGCGGTGCTCTTCCAGGGCGCCGGCCGCAAGGAAGGATGAGTCTTGGACCTCGACTCCCTGACCGACCGCATGACCGGGCGGGCCGTGCGGTACGACGCGTCCGGCGACTTCCCGGAGGAGGACTTCGCCGACCTGCGCGCGCACGGCCTGCTCGGCCTGATGGTGCCGCGCCGCCTCGGTGGAGCGGGGGCCACGTTCGCCGAGTACACCGACGTGGCGATGCGGCTGGGAGGCGGCGCGGGTGCCACCGCGCTGATCTTCAACATGCACGCGTCGGTCACCGGCGCGCTCGCCC
Organism: Lentzea sp.; assembly: GCF_036380075.1. Classification (NCBI taxonomy): domain Bacteria; kingdom Bacillati; phylum Actinomycetota; class Actinomycetes; order Pseudonocardiales; family Pseudonocardiaceae; genus Lentzea; species Lentzea sp. Next base: position 12,052 of record NZ_DASVFL010000309.1, read on the forward strand.
ACACGCCGGACGACCTCGTGCGGCAGTTCGGTGCCCCGGAGAGCTTCTTCGCCTCCCGCGACCGCGTTCTCTCGGCGGCGGCACAGGGCGCGCTGTACGCCGTGGCGATGAGCGAACGCGGCGCCGGGTCGCGGTTGTCCAAGGTGCGGACCTCCTACGAACGGACGGCGTCCGGCTTCCGGATCACCGGCGCCAAGACGTTCGTGTCCGGCGCTGGCCACGCCGACGGCTACCTCGTGGCCGCCCGCGACCGGGCGTCGGAGGAACCGAAGGTGTCGTACTTCCTGGTGCCCGCGGGTCCCGGCGTGCAGGTGCGGCCGACGTGGGACTCGCTCGGCATGCGCGCGACGGGGAGCCACGACGTGGACCTGGACGTCGAGGTGGACGCCGACGCGCTCGTGGGCGGCATCGAGGGCGCCGCGCTGCTGCTCGCGCAGGTGATGCCGCAGTGGCTGGTCGCCTCGTACGCCGCCGTCTACGTCGGCGTGGCCCAGGCCGTGCTGCGGCACGGTGCGGAACACCTGCGCGAGCGCGGACTGCACACCCTCCCGATGGTCCGCGCCCGGCTGGGCCGCGCCGACGTCCAGGTGGCCGCCGCCGAGCTCGTCGTCCGCGAAGCAGCCCGGCACGTCACCGACGACCCCGGCAACCCGGAGACGAACCGCTGGGTGTGGCGGGCGAAGCTCGTCGCGGGGGACACGGCCGCCGCGGTCGCGTTCTCCGTGCTGGAGGCGGCAGGCGCGTCGGCCACCCGGCGCGGTCATCCGCTGGAACGGCTCTACCGCGACGCCCGCTGCGGCGCGCTGCAGCCGGCCACGTCCGACGTGTGCGCCGACTGGCTCGGCGCCGCCGCCCTGGGCGACGACCCCGACGGGGTGGCGCGCTGGTGACCGCCCACATCGCCGCCATCGGCACCGCGCTGCCGCCCGCCGTGGAGCAGAGCGCGTTGTGGGAGAACCACTTCCGCGACCTCCTGCACGGCAGCCGGGCCGCCGGCCGGATCTTCGCCGGAGCCGGTGTGCACCGCCGGCACGCCGTCGTCAACCCGCTCGAGTCCGACGTGTCCACGTGCTCGACCGGCGAGAGGATGCGGCTGTACAACGACTTCGCGCGCCCGCTGGGGCACGAGGCCGTGGTGTCCGCCCTCGCCTCGGCCGGCCTCGACGCCGCCGACGTCGGCCAGCTCACCGTCGTGTCCTGCACCGGCTACACCGCGCCGGGACTCGACGTGCAGCTGGCCGCGTCGCTCGACCTGGCCCCCGACGCGCAACGGCTGCTGGTCGGCCACATGGGGTGCTACGCGGCACTTCCCGCCCTGAGCACGGTGGCTGATTTCGTCTCCCTGCACCGCAAGCCCGCGGTGTTGCTGTGCCTGGAGCTCACGTCGCTGCACGTCCAGCCGTCCACGACGGACGCCCAGCAGATCGTGTCGCACGCCCTGTTCGGCGACGCCGCGACCGCGCTCGTCGTGCGGCCCGGCGAGGGCAGGCTGGAGGTCGTCGGCACCGGTGCCGTCACCGACCCGGCCACGGCCGACCACATGACGTGGACCGTGACGGACCACGGGTTCCGCATGACGTTGTCCCCGCAGGTGCCGGAGGTGCTCGGCAAGCACGTGCGGCACGCCGTCGAGTCGCTGCTGGCCGACCACGGCCTCGCCGTGCCCGACGTGCGCGGCTGGGCGGTGCACCCCGGCGGCCCGCGCATCCTCGACACCGTCGGCCACGAGCTCGGACTGCCGTCCGACGCGCTCGACGCATCTCGTCACGTGTTGCGGGAGAACGGGAACTGCTCGTCGGCGACCGTGCTGATGGTGCTCGACGAGCTGCTGGACGGCGCCGCGCTGCGGCCGGGCGACCCGGTGGTGGCGATGGCGTTCGGTCCGGGCCTGACCCTGTACGTCACGCTGCTGCGCGCGAGGTGACCACGCGGCGCCGCCTCCGGTCAGCGTCCTGAGGCGGCGACACCGCTCAAAGAGCTGGGCGCGTCGACGTGCGCGTCCTCCTCGACGCTGATGCCCAGCCGCTCGACCAGCTCACCGCCGAGCCAGCCACCGACCCCGCTCACCACGAGGCCGAGCCACGCGGCGGCGAGCGCCGGCCACGCCGGGACCCAGTTCTCCTCGGCGAGCCGCATCGCCCAGCTCACCGCGAACAGCACGAGCACCACCACGTTCACCAGCCCGTGCAGCAACCCCACCCGGTGCGCCCGCGTGCCCTTCGGGACGACGAGCCACCAGTCGAGCCAGCCCGTGATCGCCGTGACCACGCCGAGCAGCAGCCCGGCGGCGATGAGGTGCCCGGCGGTGAAGGCGAAGGACACCCGGTCCGTGGTCAGGTGCAGCACGTCGAAGCCGACCGAGGTGGTCAGCAGGCCCAGCGGGAAGACGATGAGGATCGGGTGGACGGCGTGACCCGCGGCACGGACGCGCTGCGCATGAGGTGCTCCTTTCCCAGAAGCTGTCGCCGGCAGGCTTACCCCGCGTCACCGCGGATACCCCTGTGCCATGAACACCGACGAACTGCGGCGGTTCGTGCTCGACCGGCTGGACGAGGACGAGAAGCGCCTGGCGAGGGAAGAGCTGCCCCTGCTGGACGAGGCGGAGAGCCGCGGCAGACTCCGCGTCGCGCGCTCCGACGACGGCACGGGCCTGCTCCTGCTGCCCGGCCCGGTCCAGCCGCCGGCGGACCTGGTGCCGTTCCCCGAGAAGCTGCCCCTGCTGCGCACCGAGGTGGAGCAGACCGGCGACGACGCGACGCTGCGCCTGCTCGCCAACGCCTTCGACACCCACCACGACTGGCAGGAGGAGTGGCGATGACGACGCCGGAACCCGACCGCGTGACGGCCGAGAGCGAGCTGGAGGACGCCGACATCGGCGGCGAGCACACCCGGCCGACCTACGCCGACGAGAACCCCGGTGGGCCGCACCGGGGCAGGGACGAGTCGGAGCCGCGCGACGAGGGCGGCATGGACCAGCGGTAGGTCAGGTGCGGCTCGCGCGTCAGGCGCGGGCCGCGACCATCGTCCGCTGACCCGGCAGGAACCCGCGCGCCGCCGTCAGCAGCATCCGCGCCTCCATCAGCTCCCCGTACTCGAGGTGCTCGTCGGCGGCCGCGACGTGGGCCAGCGCCCGCTGCGGGGCGTCCGGGAAGTCCGCCATCGCCTTGGTCAGGCACTTGCGCGCCAGCTCCGCCTGCACGGCGAGGTCGGTGCCCGCGGTCACGCGGACGAGTGCGAGGGCGTCGCAGATGGCACGGTCGAGAGAGCTGTGGTTCACGGGGATCGCCGCCTCAGGGACAGTCGGGGGTGCGGAAGCGCCGACTGCTTGACGCCGGTTCGGGCTACCCCCGTTCCGGCAGCCCAAACGCGGCCAACCCAGGATTTTCGAAAACTCCGCGGAAAAACGGGGCGGGCGTGGCGGCCCGCCCCGGTCCGGTCACGCCGTCCAGACCGGCTCGCCGGTCACCGCCTCCGCGATCGCCGACAGCGGGATGACGGTCCACTCCGGCCGGAACCGGTTCTCGTGCCGCACCTCCAGCACCGCCCGGTCCAGCTCGACGGCGGTCAGCAGCACGTCGTCGCGCCGCAGGTCGGCCGACACCTCGGAGTACCCGTCGCAGAACGCCGTCCGGTTGCGCTCCAGCCACCGGGCCGCCAGCGGCAGCAGCGCCTCGACGTCGTCCGCGCCGACCAGCAGCTGCGCCGCCGCGTAGTGCAGCGACCGCAGCACCGTGGCCACGTCGTGCGCGGCGGGCCGCGGCCGGTCGCGTTCGGCGGCGTCCGGCTGCCCCTCGAAGTCGACGAGCACCCACGCGCGCGGCGACCGCAGCACCTGGCCCAGGTGCAGGTCGCCGTGGACGCGCTGCAACCGGATCGGGCCGGCGGCCTCCAGCACGGCGTCGAACCGGGCGCGCAGGCCCGCCTCGAACTCGGCCAGCCGCGGGACCTCGACCAGAGCCGCGTCCAGCCGGCTGTGCAGGGCCGCGACGAACTCCGCCTCGTCGTCCGGGCCCGCCACCTCCTCGCCCAGGGTCGTGCGCAGGTCGGCGTGCACGCGCGCGACCGCGCGGCCCAGCCGGTGCGCCTCGGCGGCGAAGTCCCCGCCCGCGGCGGCCGGGTCCTCGCCGAACGCGAGGAAGTCGCGGACGCTCGCGGTGGCCATCGGCCAGCCCAGGGCGCCGAGCGGCACGAACTCGTTCAGCACCGCGAAGGTCGTGCGCACGCCGTCCAGGTCGGACTCCAGCGCGCCCTGCGGACGGGCGATGTGCGGGTTCTCGACCGAGTCGAGGGCGTCGTGCAGCACGAGCTCCGGGTTGTCGCCGGGGACGAGCTCGCGGAAGAACTTCAGCACGTGCCGCTGCCCGTAGACGATCGAGCGGTTGCGCTGCGGGCCGGGGAACGGCCGTCCCACCGGCGCGGCGGCGTGGCGCGGGGCGAGGGCGCCGCGGAACCGCAGGTCCTCGACCTCCGCGGACTCCTCGAAATGCGCCAGCAGCACGGCGGTCAGCTCGGGGTCGTACACCGCCTCGTACACCTGGCGGTCGCCCGCGCGCCCGATCCTGGCGTGCACCAGGCGCTCCGGCAGCTCCGCCCGCACGCCCAGCAGCAGCTGGTACCGGCGTCCGCCGCTCTCGGCCACGACGTGCACGAGAGCGGGGTCGCCGTCGCGCAGCACCGTCACCCGCGAGCACTCCACCGGGCCGCGGCCGCGGAACCAGGGCTGGGCGTGCAGCCAGCGGTCGAGCTGCTCGGGCGCGGGGAGGACCTCGACGGCCTTGCTCGTTGTCACTTCTTGTCGCCACCTTCCACGTCGGAGGTCAGCTGGAACCAGTAGAAGCCGTGGCCCGGCAGGGTCAGCTGGTAGGGCAGCTCGCCCACGGCCGGGAACCGGACGCCGCCGGTCAGCTCCAGCGGCACGGTGCCGGCGTGCTCGGACAGGTCGAGCTCGACGGGCTGCGGGAAGCGCGAGAGGTTGTTCACGCACAGCACCACGTCGGCGCCGAGCCGGCGGCGGTAGGCGAGCACCGTGGGGTTGGAGGCGCCCAGCTCGGTGAAGTCGCCGTGCCCGAACGCGCGGTGCTGCTTGCGCACCTCGATCATCCGGCGCGTCCAGTTGAGCAGCGAGTACTGGCTGCGCGACTGCGCCTCGACGTTCAGGCCCTGGTAGCCGTAGACCGGGTCCATGATCACCGGCAGGTAGATCCGGCCGGGGTCGCAGGACGAGAAGCCCGCGTTGCGGTCCGGGGTCCACTGCATCGGCGTGCGCACCGCGTCGCGGTCCTGCAACCAGATGTTGTCGCCCATGCCGATCTCGTCGCCGTAGTACAGGACCGGCGACCCCGGCAGCGACAGCAGCATCGCCGTGAACAGCTCGTGCTGGTTGCGGTCGTTCTCCAGCAACGGGGCCAGCCGCCGGCGGATGCCGATGTTGGCCTTCATCCGCGGGTCCTTGGCGTACTCGGAGTACATGTAGTCGCGCTCTTCGTCGCTGACCATCTCGAGCGTGAGCTCGTCGTGGTTGCGCAGGAAGATGCCCCACTGGGCGTTCTCGGGGATCGCGGGCGTCTGGGCCAGGATCTCCGAGATCGGGAACCGCGACTCGCGCCGCACCGCCATGAAGATGCGCGGCATCAGCGGGAAGTGGAACGCCATGTGGCACTCGTCGCCGTCGCCGAAGTACTCCACGACGTCGGACGGCCAC
>NZ_DASVFL010000310.1:0-15880 GCF_036380075.1 Lentzea sp.
ACACCCGCTACGAGCAGTTCCTGTGCCCGGCGCCGGGCCGCAGCCTGCTGATCGAGGAGTACCGCGACACCTGCCCGCACTCCTGATCCCGTGAGCCCGGGTCGCGGCGCCTTCCTCGGCGGGGGCGCCGCGACCCGTCCCACTTCACGACATCGGGTGACGTCCGCGCGGACCGTCGCCACCGGACGGCGCACCTCACCCGGTCGGTGGTCGGCCGGATCACCCCGGTCCAGCCTCGGTCGCCGCGGCGCTGTGCCGCCGTCGCCGCCGGTGATACCGCCGCCACCCGAACGGTCCCGCTCGTGTGCCGAGGTTCTGCGGACGGCCCGGCGCCGACCTAGCTTCGGCCCACGTGACCACTGTGTTCAGCCTCTTCGACGAGGCCGCCGAGGCCGCCAGTCACGACGACCGCGAAGCCCTCGCCGCGGTGCTCAAGCGCGTCCGCGAGTCCGCGGCGACGGACCCGCGGCTGCGCGACTGCTTCCTCGCCGCCTTCGCGTCCCGCCTCGACGCCGCCGGGGGGCACCCCGACCCGTACGCGGAGGAGGTGCCGCGGGCCGACCTGCTCCGGGTGCTGAGCCGGAACCTGCCGCTGCTCGAGGCGACGAGGTTCGCCAACGACCGCCTGCTGTCGTTCCTCGACGGCCGCGAGTCGGCGACCGTGCTCTCCCTGGGCATCGGGCAGGGCCGGCAGGAGTGCGACCTGGTCGAACGGGCGCCGGACCTGCGCTCTCTCACCGTGATCGGCGTCGACGTGTCGGCGGGCTGCCTCGGCGCCGCCGAGACCGCGCTCCGCTCGACGGGGGCCAGGGTCGGCACGGAGGTCGTGTTCCACCCCGTGCGCGCCTGCGCGGGACAGCTCGACGAGTCGGTGTGGCGTCTCGTGCGGGAGGCGCCGCGGCCGTTGCTGGTCACGGCGTCCTTCGCCCTGCACCGCCTGCGCGACGACGAGGGCGGCGACACCAGGACGGCGTTGTTCCGGCGGCTGCGCGACCTGTCCCCCGCCGCGTTCTCCCTGTGCGAACGGAACTCCGACCACCGCGCCGTGCCGTTGCGGACGCGGTTCGCCCAGGCCTGGCGCCACTACAGCGCCCTGTTCGCGGCGATCGACGGCACGGCCGCGACGGAGGCCGAGAAGGCCGCGATGAAGCGGTACTTCGGCCGCGAGATCCAGAACGTCGTCGGCGCGCCCGACACCGAACGCCGCGAGCGCCACGAACCCGCCGACGCCTGGGCCCGCCGCTTCGCCGCCACCGGGTTCCGCCTGCTGCCGGCCCTGCCGTCCGTCGCGCGCGTGCGCGGTGGTTTCCGGACCCGCGCCCTGCCGGACCGCATCGAGCTCGGCTTCGAGGACACCCCGCTCGTCGCCGTGTTCGTCGGCACGCCGGACTGGTCCCACACGGGATGACCACCGCGGCCGCGGGATCAGCTGACCGGCTCCGCGGCGAAGACGGCGTCCAGCGCCTGCTCGACGACCGGGGACAGCGACCGCATCAGCCCGGCGCTCACGTGGTTGTCGTCGAAGTTGACCTGGAGGTCGCCGATGACCGGCGGGCAGAAGCCGTCCGGGCAGAGCTGGTCGCTGAAGTCCAGGAACGCCACGTTCGCGGGCACGTCGAGCTCCGCGTAGGGCGGCACCGGGGCGAGCAGCTCCGCGCGGGGCGCGCCGCACCGAGGTGACGAGACGCCGTGCACGCGCACGCACTCGGGCACCGAGAAGCTGTAGCGGGGGCTGTCGCGCACGGCGACGACCGGGATGCCCTCGGCGTCGAGCTGCCGCCAGCGTTCGACGAACCCCGGCGGCGTCTCCTCGGTCAGTCCCACCTGGACGTTGCGCGTCGACAGGGTGAGGACGAAGTCGGGCCGCAGGGCGATGATCTCGGCCGCGGCCTCCTCGGTGAACGTCAGGCAGCCCTGGTTGCCCGGCATCTTCTCCGACCGCGTGGAGAACGGGCAGCCGCCCCTGAGCATCGCGACGAGCTGCCAGTTGCGGCTCTGCGCGATCGGGGTGAGGGCGGCGAGGTACTGCTGGACGTGGGAGTCGCCGACGAGCACGACCCGTTTGGCCGGTGTGCCGTCGACGGGACCGAAGCAGACCGTGAGCTCCTTGTGCGGCGGGGTCCGGGAGCAGGTCTCGCCGTCGAGGGCGGCGAAGTCGGTGGCCGGTACGGACGCCTGCACGTCGCCCCGCACGCCGGTGAGCTGCCACGTCGCGACCGCGGCCAGCAGCGGCACGAGCAGCAGTGCGGTGAGCTTGCGCGCGCCCCAGGCCGACCTGCGCACGGGTTCCTCGACGAACAGGTGCGTCAGTGCGGCGAGCACGAGCGACGTGGAGATGATCGCGACCCCGCCGAGCAGTCCCGCCTCGGTCTGCCCGCGCACCACGAGGTAGCAGATCAGCACGGGCCAGTGCCACAGGTACAGGGCGTAGCTGAGGTCGCCGAGGTACCGCATCCGCTCGCCGGACAGCCACCGGTCCGCACCGAACCGGCTGCCCGTCGCACCGGCGACGATCACGGCCGCCGCGCACGTCGTCGGCCACAGCGCGAGGTAGCCGGGGAACTGCGCCCCCACCTGCAGGACCAGGCCGCAGAGCAGCAGTCCGAGCAGGCCCGCCCAGCCCAGCACGATCCTCAGTGGACGGACGAGCGACACCGGCCACAGCGCCAGCAGGCCGCCGAAGGCGAACTCCCAGATCCGCGTCGCCGTGTGGAAGTAGGCCAGCGGCTGGTCGACGGCCGTGAGCCACACCGAGAAGGCGAACGAGCCCGCGAACACCACGAGCAACACGCGCGGCAACGACCGGCGCAGCAGCACGACCGCCCCGACCAGCAACGGCCACAGCAGGTAGAACTGGCCCTGGATCGACAACGACCAGAAGTGCTGCACGACGCTCGCCTGGTCGTTCCGCGCGTAGTAGTCGGTGGAGTCGGCCGCCAGCTGCCAGTTCTCGACGAACAGCGCGGCCGCCGTCACCTCGCGGATCGTCTGCGACCACCGGTCCGCGGGCAGCAGCAGCACCCCGGCCGCCACGGTCGCGCCGAGCACCACGAACGCGGCCGGCAACAGCCGGGTGGCCATCCTGCTCCACAACGCGCGCAGGTCGAGCCCGCCGCGCGCCGTGGCGCGCACGAGCTGTCCCGTCACGAGGAACCCGGAGATCAGGAAGAAGACGTCGACGCCACCGGACACCCGGCCGAGCCACACGTGGTAGACGACCACGAGTCCCGCGGCGACCGCGCGCAGCCCCTGGAGCTCGGGACGGTACGTCCGTGGCGGCGGGCTCCGGTCCGCTGAAGACGAACGTGCCGCACCGATCTGTCCACCTGCCACCACGCCAGCGAGGGTCGCCGGTCACCCCTGCCGGCGTCCATCCGTGGCAACACCCAAGTTCACCCCGCGCCACCCCCTCCTCCCGTGGGTAGTTGGGTGCCCCGACGGATCGTTTTCGCAGGCGGCAGCGGCGATCGTGGAAGGCGGCACAGCGAAGGGAGGTGTCATGGAACGCAGCGACCGCCCCACCGCGACCCGACGGCCGCTGAACCCCGTCCTGCTCGGGATCGCCCTGGCGTTGCTGATCGCGGGCGTCGTCACGCCGCACGCCCTGCTCGTCGCCGCCGGACTGGTCGTCGCCGGCCTCGTCGGGCTGAGCCGCAAGCCCTGACCCACGAGCGCACGGGAGGAAACCATGTCCGCACCGGGAAAACTGGCCGGGCGCACCGAACGGGATGATGCCATGCAGGCGCGCGACATCGCCATCAACGTCCCGACCGTCACGGTCGACGACCCGGTCGCCAAGGCGGTGCGGGTGATGGCGGTCAACCGGCTGCCGGGCCTGATCGTCGTGGACGACCGCGCCCGTCCGTGGACCGTGCTGCCGGGAACGCAGGTGCTGCGGCTCGCCGTCCCGTCGTCCTACCAGGAGGACCCGGCGCTCGCCCGCACCATCGACGAGAACGCCGCCGACAGCTTCTGGGTCGAGCTCGCCGACCGCACCGTCGGCGACGTCGCCCCGCGCCAGCGCGCCAAACCCACCACGGTCCGTGACGACGCCACGCTGCTGGAGGTCGCCGCGCTGATGGCGCGCCTGCACACCCCGCTCGTCGCCGTGGTCGACGCCGCCGGCGCCCTGGTCGGCGCCATCACCCTCGACCGCCTCATCACCAGCCTCGCCGTCTACACCGCCGAGGACTGACCCCCGCCGAAGAGCCACTCCCCCCGTCGTCGCCGGTGCGGCTGAACACGCGCCGGCGGCGACTTTTTCCTCCGTTGGGAGCTCAGTGAGCGCTGCTCTCGCCCTGGCGATCTTCCTGGTCGCGTTCTTCTTCATCGCCACCGAGAAGGCGAACAAGGTCAAGGTCGTCCTCGTCGCCGCCGGCCTGATGGCCGTGTTCGGGCTGGTCCCCGGCTCCGAGGTGTTCTTCTCCGAGCACGAGGGGATCGACTGGAACGTCATCTTCCTGCTGTTCGGGATGATGATCATCGTCGGCATCGTCAAGCAGACCGGTGTCTTCGACTACCTGGCGATCTGGGCCGCGAAACGGGCCCGCGGGCGCCCGTACCGCCTGATGGTCATGCTGATGCTCATCACGGCGATCGCATCGCCGTTCCTCGACAACGTCACCACGATCATGCTGGTCGCGCCGGTCACGATCGTCGTGTGCAACCGGCTGCGCATCGCCGCCCAGCCCTACCTCATCGCCGAGGTGCTGGCGTCCAACATCGGCGGCGCCGCGACGTTGATCGGTGATCCGCCGAACATCATCATCGGCAGCCGCGCCGGCCTGTCGTTCACCGACTTCCTCGTGCACATGGCGCCGATCGTCGTCGTCGTGTTCATCGTGTTCGTGCTGCTCACGAAGGTGCTGTTCCGCAAGTCGTTCCAGTACAACGCCGAGCACGTCGAGGCGGTGATGTCGCTGCAGGAACGCCGGGCCATCACCGACCCCGCGATGCTGCGCCGCTGCCTGGCCGTGTTCGCGTTCGTCGTGCTCGGCTTCGGCCTGCACTCCGTGCTGCACCTCGACCCGGCGATCGTCGCGCTCGTCGGCGCGGGCGTGATGATGCTCGTCACGAAGGCCGACGTGGGCGACGTGCTCGCCGAGGTGGAGTGGCCCACGCTCGCGTTCTTCATGGGCCTGTTCGTCATGGTCGCGGGACTCGTCCACACCGGCGTGATCGAGACCGTCGGCACGTGGGCCGTCGGCGCGTTCGGCGACGACTACTTCCTGGCCGCGACCGCCCTGCTGTTCGGGTCGAGCGTGCTCGGGGCGTTCTTCGACAACATCCCGTACGTCGCGACGATGACGCCCGTCGTCGAGGGCATGGTGGCCGAGATCCCGGACGCCGGCACCGGCCAGGCGCTGTGGTGGTCGTTCGCGCTCGGCGCCGACTTCGGCGGCAACGGCACGGCGGTCGCCGCCAGCGCCAACGTCGTGGCGCTCGGCATCGCCGCCCGCGCCGGGCACCGGATCAGCTTCTGGCAGTTCACGCGGTACGGCATCGTGGTGACGTTGATCAGCACGGCGATGGCGTGGGGGTACGTCTGGCTGAGGTACTTCTAGGAGGACCGGCGCGCTCCGCGGCACCCCGCGAGCCGCGGAGCGCGCACCCCCAAGCTCCTAGTTCGTCCAGACGACGGGCGACTTGGTGTACTCGGCGCGGTTGTACTCGGCGCCGGTCACCGCGGAACCGTCCGGCGCGCCGCTCAGCACGCAGGTCTCGAACGACGCACCCGCCGTCGTGAACGTCCTCGGCGCGCTCTGCGAGTCGCACTTGTCGGTGTCGCCGCTGATGATCACGCCGGTGCCCTTGCCGTCCGCGCCGACGCCGCGCAGCGACACCGAGGTGTAGCTCAGGTCGGTGCCGCTCAGGTTCTCGACCTTGACCCGCAGGTAGAACGGCGTGATGTTCTTGGCCTTGTCGCCGAACTTCGCGAGGTCCTCCTTCGCGCCCTGCTCGATCGCGGTGAGGGTGACGGCCATCGTGCCGCTCTTGTCGCTCAGCGTGTAGGGGATCACCGCGCGGGCGCCGACCTTGAGCTTCGTGCCGGGAGGCGTCACCTCGGCGCCGGCGACGGGCGGGACCGCGCCCGAGGTGCTCGCCTTGGTCGGCTTGGAGCTGGACGTGGTCGTCTCGGCGGCGGTGCTGGTGTCCGACGTCGCGGGACTGGCCGTGCCGGTGGTCTCGGAACCGCAGGCCGACAGGAGCAGGCCCGCCGTCGCGGCGGCGGCGATGAACAGGGGGCCACGGGCGTGCGTCACTGGGGAACTCCTCGGACGACTACGGACGGTCACCGAGCAGGCTAAGGCGTTGCGACGAACGGCGGTATCGGTCGTTCACACCACACGGCCGCTCAGAGGTCGTCGAGGCCGATCAGCCCGTCCTGGATGGCCCGCGCGACGAGGGCGGCCTTCGTCGGGGCCTGGCGGCCGATCGCCGCGTACTTCACCCTGATCCGCTCCAGGTGCGAGTTCACGGTGCTGAGGGTGATGTTCAGCCGTTGCGCCACGAACTCCTTCGACTCCGACTGGAACCACTCGACGAGCACCTCGGTCTCGCGCGGCGACAGCGCCGGACGCGTCTCGGAGGAGTCGCCCGCCAGCGCGCCCGCCAGAGCCGGAGGCGTGTACGACTGACCGGCCGCCGCCGCGCGCACCGCCTGCACGAGGTGCTCGGCGCCCTCCGCCTTCGTCAGGTAGCTCAGCGCGCCGATCTCCAGGCACTGCAGCACCACCTCGTCGTCGGCGCGCATCGAGTACACGACGACCCGGCGCCCGTCCTCGACGAGCCTGCGCAACGCCGCCAGCGCGGGCGCGACCCCGCCGAGGTGCAGGTCCAGCACCACCACCGAGGCCTCGGCACCGGGACCGGTCCAGGCGACCTCCGGGTCCTCGCCGCTCGCGACGAGCGCGATGCCCTCCGACGACAGCCAGTGCCCGACCCCCGCGCGCACGACCGGGTGGTCGTCCACCACGACCGCCGTCACGTCGTCCGCCATCGCGCCTCGCTCCTCACCAGTCCGCTGTGGACACTCGTCTCGACCGCCACCGACACCGGCGCGTCCGGGTTGTCCGGCACCGTCTCCGGCGCGTCGGCCACCACCGCCACCCGCACCTCGGTGGCCGTCCTGAGCAGACTCACCTTCGCACGTCCGCTCGCGGCGGCGAGCGCCCGGGCCATCGGCGCCACCAGCTCCCGGCGCACCTCCGTCGGCACCGCCGTCGCCGTGCCGCTGACCGCCAGCGACACCACGACACCGCGCCGTTCCGCCACGTCCACACAGGCCGTCAGCTCGTGCAGCAACGGGTCGGGCACGTCGTCGTTCTCCGCGAACAACCGGCGCAGCTGCACCGCCGCCACCGAGCACCGCAGCCGGGTCGCCTCGTCGTCGACGCCCACCACCTCGTCGGCGAGGTCCGCGAGCAGCGGCAGCAGCGCGCCCAGCTGCCCCTCGAACCCGGCCCGCAGGTCCTGCTCCCGCTGCCGGGCCAGCGCCGCACGGGTGCGGGCCGCGTCCCGTTCGGCGGCGGCCTCCGCGGCCAGCCGCGCGTCGCGCAGCAGCACCCGCGTGATCACCAGGATGCTCACCTGGAAGCTCGTGCCGCTCAGGATCACCACCCCGGCCGTGCCCACGTCCCCGTTCCCGGCGTGCGCGAACCACCCGGCGCAGAGGCAGACGTGCGCGGCCAGCGCGGTGACCAGGGCCTTCGGCCGGTCCACCAGCACGAGCAGCAGGTACCAGCCGACGAGCCCGAACGCCCAGTCCGCCGGGCCGAACGACGCGCCGCCGGGCAACGCGACCGCGGCCAGCACCGACGACGTGAGCACCAGGGCGGTGAGCGGCGCCGCGACGACCACGGGCAGTGCGGCGCCGCCCGCCGCGACGTGACCGGCGACGACGCCGAGGACGGCGGTCAGCAGGGCGTACGCGGTCCAGGCCGCCGGGCCGTGGCCGCGCTCGACGAGCGAGGGCAGCGTGAGGACGAGCTGGACGGCGAAGACCACGACGACGAGCACCCGCCGCGTGGTGGCGAAGACCGCGTGGTCAGTCATCCGCCGGCCACCTCAGCCGGGCCGTGGTCCCCCGCGACGGCACCGACTCGACGACCGCCGAGCCTCCGACGGCCCGCAGCCGTTCCACCACGGACCCGCGCAGCCCCCGCCGGTGCTCGGGCACGGCACCGGGCACGAACCCGCGACCCTCGTCGCGCAGCACGACGGCCGCGCCGCTCCCGTCCCGCGCCACCGCCAGCTCCGCCTCGCCCGTCCCGGCGTGCCGCTCCACGTTCGCGAGCAGCTCCCGCACCGCCCGCACGAACGCCAGCGCCACCCCGGCCGGCACCGGCACCACCTCGGTGGACGCCCGCACGGCCACCGGGCTGTCCCTGGCCACCGCCGCCAGCGCCGCGCCGAGGTCCGCGGTGCCCTGCACACTGCCCCGCTCGGCCAGCACCACCAGGTCACGACGTGCCTGCGCGGCTACCGAGGACGCCTCACCGCCGTGCGCGGCCATCAGGAACGTCGCCGCCGCCGTGTCGTGCAGCAGCGCGAGGTACTCCCGTTCGCGGCGACTGCGGTCCAGGGCGACGGCGGCCGCGCGGTTCTGCTCGGCGGCGCGCTCCCGCAGCACGTCGACCCGCCTGCTCGACCGGCGCAGCAGCTCGAGGGCCAGCCGCGCGAGCACCGACTCCAGCACCGCCCGCACCAGCACCGCCTGCACCGCCACACCGGGATCGGCCACCGCGACCTGCACCGCCAGCAGCCCCACCGTCGCGGGCACCGTGACCCGCGGGGGCCACTGCCACTGCCAGGTGATCAGCGTCGTCGTGAGGACCGTCAGCACCCACTGCCCCGCGCCGCCGCCCAGCACCACCGACAGCAGAACGACCCGGGCGAACGCCACCGGCAACGCCACGCGCGGCAGGCGGAAGTCGGCGACCGAGGTGAGCACGACGACCCCGAACACCGCCCAGCCGAGCGACGTGTGCAGCGAGAACGCGCCGAACAGGCTGATCAGGACGACGACGGCACCGCGGACCGGGCCCGCGAGCCGGTTCACCGTCGCGAGCAGCCTGGTCTCCAGCACGACCGCATCCTCTCAGGTGGATGCCCGAGGTATTCAATTCGGTCGGCACTGACGTGATGAAGAGGATCAGACTCGGACGCGGCCCTTGGTGGTCCACCGCCGGTAGCCCGCCGCCACGGCCTCGGCCTCCGTCTCGAAGGTCATGTCGCCCTTCATGCGCCGGTAGTACGGCGAGTCGGCCGTGTGGTAGACCATCGTCTTCGAGTTCCCCTTGAGCGGCACCGGCTTCGGCTTCGGCCGCGCGACCGGCGGCTGCTGCTCCACGACCACCTTCTCCCCCGTGAGCCGCGGCGCGGGCAGCGCCAGCACCTGCTTCGGCGGGTCGGCCTTGAGCCGGCCGCGCACCGCCAGCCAGGTCAGCAGCGACCCGAGGGCGAACGACACCGCGCACAGCGCGAACATCTGCGAGAACAACCAGAGCACGGGAACTCCTAACGGACGACGACGTCGACCTGGCGGGTGGCCGGGTCGTACTCGTCGGGGGCGGGACGGGTCTCGGTGGCGATCAACGCGGGCGACACTCCCTGGCCGACCAGGACGTCGCGCACCATCTGCGCGCGCTTCTCCGCCACCTGCGGATCGGTGCCGTGCGCCACCAACGTGATCGAGGCGCGCGGTGCGACGAGGAGCATGCGCGCGACGCGCTGGACGAGCACCGTTCCGTGCCCCTCCCACGCCGTGGTGCCCTGCACGAACCGGATCGCGCCGTTGCCGTCGACCATGCGGCTGATCGAGTCGTGCAGCGCCTCGACGTTCAGGTCGCCGGCGACGGTGGACGGTCCGACCTCGACGCGGTCGGTGACCTGCAGGCCGTTCGTCGCGCTCCGGACGGCGTCGCGCAGGGCCTTGGCGCGCTCCTCGTCGGGCACGCGGGCGGCGACCGCGACCTGTCCGTTGTGGACGGTCGCGGTCACGTCGGAGACCTTGGCGGACAGCACCGCCTCCACGAGCCGCCCGACGACGGCGGGCGGGATCGGCAGCGTGCCGCCGAGCCGCAACGCCGCCGTGACGCGGTGGTCGCCGGCTTTCGTCACGTCGAGCAGCGCGCGCCGTTCGACGTCGTCGGCCACCGCCCCGGACAGCAGCAGCTCGGCGCCGCGCAGGGCCACGAGCAGCTGCTCGGGCTCGGCCGTGCGGACGTCGGTGTCGCCGACGCCGGACACGTCCGACACGACGGCGCGCACGGCGTCGGCCGAGCGCGGCGAGACCTCGCTGACCACGACCGAGCGGCCGCTGACCGCGACGACGCCGTGGTAGCCGGCCTTCCCGAGCGCTGTCCGCACGTCGGCGTCCAGCGTTCTTTCGATGCCAGCGCCGTGAACGAACACGCCGGTGGCGGCGAGCAGCGCGGGCACCAACAGCCCGCCGATCCAAACCGCGTGAGGCAAACGCACGGCGGAGGGCTTACCGGACCGCGCGGCCGGAGTTCCAGCCACCCAATCCGTTAGGACCGAACTTCACCCGGTCAGGTGGTGACTCCCCGGGTCCGCGTCCCGGGGAGCCACCTGTCCTGCGCTAGACCGTCGTCCGCGTCCGGCGCCACGCGATGACGATCAGCGCGACCAGGCCGAACAGCGGGATCGTGCTGATCGCCCACGACAGGCCCATCGGCGGTCCCGGCTGCTCCATGACCTGGAGGTTCTTCAGCTCGCCGGTGGCCGGTCCGGCGGGACCGTCGATGTCGAACCTGAACGCCCACGTGCCCGGCTCGGGCAGCGCCTGGATGTCGAGTCCCCACACCTCCCGCTTGCGCGGGTGGCGGGCGAGCGGGTCGTCGTTGAACTCCTTGCCGTTGTACAGCAGGGTCAGCGTGCCCTTCTTGTCCGCGACGCCGCCCTCCGGCGCGAACGTGAAGTCGAGCGACTGCATGGCCTTGACGGGCCAGGTGCTGAAGCCGACCGTCAGGTCGTACGGTCCCGCCTGGACCTTCTCGGTGTGCACGACGTTCACCGGCTCGAAGGCGAGCGCGGGAGCGGTGAGGCCGAACAGCAGCGCGACGGCGCCCGCGAGTCCCAGCAACGTCCTACGCATGGGTGTTCTCCTTGACCGGCGCGAGGTGGCGCAGCATCTGTCCGAACCGGCGGCCGAGCATCCCGGCGAGGGCACCGAGCACCGCACCGGCGACGACGGTGGCGACGTAGCGGTCGAGAGCCGGGAACTTCGCGCCGTACACGAGGATGCGCTGCACGGGTGCCAGCGCCGTGATGATCACGCCGCCCACCAGGCCGGGGACCCACGCGGGCAGGCCGCGCAGCACCTCCACGGCGACCGCGACGAGCAGCAGGCTCATCGGGATCATGTTCGGCAGGCCGGGAACGCCGTCGGTGTAGTCGCGCAACGGCAGGCCCGTCGCGTGCGCGTAGACCTCGGTCGCCCACGGCGAGAACCACCAGAACACGGCCTGCAGCACCGCGACCACCGCACCGACGGCCAGCGCGCCGCCCCGCCGGTTGAGCACGTAGGCGCCCATGAACAGGATCATCACCGAGAAGAACGCGCTGCCGGCGTTGACCGTGTTCACCAGTCCGCCGGGCAGGGCGCGCAGGCCCAGCACGGTCACCATGCTGAAGGTGAGCAGCGTGGCCGCGGCACCCGCGACGCCGTAGGTGCCCCACTTCTGGTCGCGGGCGACCGCGAAGACCATGACCGCGCCGACCATCGTGATGGAGATCGACAGCAGCAGCCCGATGTGCGGCGGCGAGTCGATCACGGCGTCGAAGCCGTAGAGACCGTGCCACCACTGGTCCCACAGGCCGTACACCAGGAACAGCGCCGCGCCGATGCCGGAGACGAGGTAGCCGACGGGCGCGGCGAAGGTGCGGCCGAAGACGCCGACCGCGCGACCGCCGACCACCGGGTCGACCGCCTTGTCGCGCTTGGTGTTCGCCGTCGTGAGGAGCACGACGGCGAGGCTCGCGAGGCCCGAGATGGCGCTGCCCGCGTACAGGAACAGGTGCGGCAGCGTGAAGAACGTGTCGGGGCCGACGTCGGTGTGCCACTGGATGTCCCAGGTCAGTCCGACGAGCGAGGTGACGGCACCGGCGAGCACGACGCTCGCGGGAACCAGCCCCCTCGGGACGGCCACCCTCGCCGACGGCGCGGCGACTGCGGTGATGTCCACTTGTGGTTCTCCCCCTTCTAGGTGAGCAGCAGCGGGATGACGACCCGCTCCGCGCTGAGTGACACGGTGATCTCCCATTGCCCGGCCATGTCCAGGCCGACGTCGCCGACCCGGTAGTGGCCCGGTCCGACCGGTGCCGCGGTGATCGGGGCCAGCGCGTGGCCCATCTGCGGCATGGCGGGTTCGACCGTCACGTCGCCGCTCGCGGCGCCGCCGGAGCGGTCGGTGACCCGCAGGTCGAGGGAGTTGGTGCCGGATCTGGTGCTGGCAGGTGTGAGCTCGAACCGGTACCGGCCGCTCTCGGCGACCTGCGGCCGTGCCTCGACGTCGCGCGGCCACAGCACCAGCACCGCGGCGGCGATCGCGACGACCGCGGCCAGGGCTCCCCACACGGGGCGCTTCACTTCGTCGCAGCTCCCTTCGCCGCCGGCACGTCGATCTCCTTCGGGACGGTGACGACCGAGTAGTCCCGTTCGACCTGGATCCACACGAGGTACCTGCCGGGCAACGGGAACGAGTACGTGAACGGCACGTCCGGCCCGTACGCGGCCACGCTCTCGTCGGGCTTGTCCGGCATGCCGGGGACCGGCGGGATCATCGAGTGCACGTGCGCCCAGATCGGCGCGTCGGCCGGTCCCGTGCCGGTGACCGGCCCGACGACGATCATGTGCCCGAGCATGCCGAGCCACGGCTGCAGGTCGCTCTCGCCGAACTTCGCCGTGATCGTGGTCGGCCTGCCCGCTTCGCGGATCTCCGTGGTGACGTCGGCCTTCCCGGCCTCCGGCGGCGTGCCGGTCCCGGTGACGTCGACGGCGGAGCGCAGCAGCTGCACTCCCCCGCCGCGCCGGGCGATCTCGGCGGCCACGGCGTGCCGGCCCTGCTCCGGGTCCTTCAGCCGGGCCCGGTACTCGCCGGGCGCGGTGCGGACCGGGTGCAGGTGGCGGAGGTGCCCGGCCGGTGACACGACCACGAGGTGGACGAACGCGCTGTCGTGCACCAGCAGGTCGTCCACCGGCCGCCCGGACGAGCCGTCGGTCAGGCCGAGCACGAGGTCGGTGCCCTCCATGCGCGGCACCAGGTTCACCGGCGGCCGTGAGAAGTCCATTATGGACGTTCGCTCGTACGGGTTCGTGACGTTGTCGAACGTCGGGTCGAGCTGGGTGCCGGGCGCCGCGACCGGCGGGATGGAGGGCGACAGCAACGCCGCCGTGACCCCCACCGCGATCGCCGCGACCATGCCGGCCGTCGGCACCAGCGCCAAGCCGGGCCTGCCGGACACCGCGGCCAGCAACGCCAGCAGCAGCAACGCGCCGGCCGCGATGAACCCGCCGTAGGTCGCGTTCTCCCACGGCGAGGCCACGAGCGCGGGCACGACGAACGGGATGCTCGCCTCGTCGACCATCAGCTCCCACGGACCTGGCCGGTCCACGTGCACGACACCGGGGTGGAAACCCGGCTTGTCCCCGAGGGCGACCTTCACCGAGCTCGTCGGCGCGCCGACCGCCCGCGCCGTCAGCGTGATCTCCCCCGGCGGCGACCCGGCGTGCGTCACCACGTCGACGTGCACGGGTCCCGGCACCTCCGCGGCCCGCCGGATGATCACCGTGAGCTCGCGGTCGCCGAGGCTCTGCGCGACGTGGAGGTCCGCGCCGGACTGGGCGCCGTCGGCCGCCGCCGGGCCGACGACCCCGAGGATCGCAGTCAGCAGGAGCAGCAGGATCGCAAGACTTCGCTTCATCGCGGCAGAACGTATCGATCACGGCGGTCCCGGCGCGTCACTGCCGGGACTGAAACCGGGTCCCCCGCGCGGGGGACTCCCGACCCCTGCACAGCGGGAGGACCCCGGGGCCGCGATCCGGCAGGATTGCCGTGCGATGGACTCGATCAGGATCCCCTTGAGGCACCAGTCGTGGCTGGTGGCCGCCGTGTGCATGGTCGCGGACGCCGGTTTCGTGCTGCTCGAGCACAAGACGGTGTGGCAGACGGCCGTAGTCCTGGGGTTGACGCTCGCGGTCGACGCGGCGCTCGCCGGTCCCGCGAAGCTCTCCGGCTGGGTGGCCGCGGCGCAGGCGCTGCTGCCGGTGCTGGTCCTGTTCGCCTTCGGCCGGGGCGTCGACGCGAACGAGGCCGGTCTGCTGATCGCCGGCTACCGCGCGGGAGCGTGGCTGCGCGGCACCCCCGCGTACCTGTCGCTGGGCCTGCTGTCCGCGAGCCTCGTGACGTGCATCCTGGCCGTGGGCCACGGCCCGGTGACGGCGGCGCTGGTGGCGGCCAAGGCGGGCGTGCTGCCGTGGCTCGTCGGCCGCTACACCACCGCCCGCCGCGCGTACCTCGCCGAGCTGGAGAAGCGGTCGGAGATGGAACAACGCGACGCGACCGCGGCCGTCGCCAAGGCCGTGAGCGAGGAACGCAGCGCGATCGCCCGCGACCTGCACGACGTGATCGTGCACCACGTGAGCGCGATAGGCCTGCACGCCGGAGCGGCCCGCCTCGGCCTGCCCTCGGGCGACACCCGGCTCGCGCTGTCGCTGCGGTCCGTGGAGATCGCGAGCCGCGCGGCCATGGTCGACCTGCGGCACCTGCTCGACCTGCTGCACGGCGACAGGTCGGAGGGCGCCCGGCAACCCGGCCTCGACAACCTCGACGAGCTGCTCGACGGCGTCCGTTCCGCCGGGGTCCCCGCCCGCCTGGTGATGAGCGGCCGGCGGCGGGACGTGCCGGAGTCGTTGGACGTCACGGTCTACCGGATCATCCAGGAGATGCTCACCAACGCCCTGCGCCACGGCGACGCGTCCGGCGTGACCGTGACCCTGGAGTACGCTCCGGCGGCGCTGGTGGTCACCGCCGAGAACACCGCGGGAACCCGCGACGGCACCGGTTCCGTGCGCAGGGGCCTGGTGGGCATCCGCAACCGCGCGTCGATGTTCGCCGGCGCCACCAGCTCCGGCCTGGACCCGGACGGCAAGACGTGGCGCACCACCGTCACGTTCCCCCTGGAGGCGTCATGACCCTGACGGTGCTGCTCGCCGACGACCACGCGATGCTGCGCTCGGGCATGCGCGCCATCTTCGACACGCAGCCGGACCTCGAATGCGTGGCGGAGGTGGCCGACGGCCGGGCCGCCGTCACGGAGGTGGCCCGCCTGCGCCCGGACGTCGCCGTGCTGGACATCCGCATGCCGAAGCTGGACGGCCTGGGCGCCACGGAGCAGATCCTGTCCGACCCGGCCAACCGCACGAAGGTGTTGCTGCTGACCACTTACGACTCCGACGAGTACGTCTACCGCGCGCTGAAGGCGGGCGCCTCCGGCTTCCTGCTGAAGTCGTTGCCGCCGGAGGAGCTGATCTCCGCCCTCCGCGTGGCCGCCCGCGGTGACGCGCTGATAGACCCTTCCGTCACCCAACGGCTGATCGCCCGGTTCGCGGTCAGTCTTGCGCCGCCTCCCACGCCACCGCAGCTGGCCCTGCTGACGGCGCGGGAGCGCGAGGTGTTGCAACTCGTGGCCGCCGCTTACTCCAACGCGGAGATCGCCGCGCTGCTGCACGTCGGGGACGAGACGGTGAAGACGCACGTGTCGCGGGTGCTGGCGAAGCTGGGGTTGCGGGACCGGGTGCACGCGGTGGCTTTCGCGCACATGAACGGGTTGGTGCAGGCCCGGCCCACGTCGTAAC
>NZ_DASVFL010000311.1:0-9154 GCF_036380075.1 Lentzea sp.
AACAGCAGGTCGCGCGCGTCGAGCAGCGGGCCGTCGACGTCGGTGAGCTCGGCCGAGCGGAACGCCGGCAACGACTCCCCGTTCAACGTGGAGAGGTCGACCTCGACGCCGCCCTCGATCAGCCGGGCGTCGGCCGACACCCGGTCGCCTTCCTCCACGATCAGGACGTCACCGGGCACCAGCTCCCGCGCAGGCACGGAGCCCCGTACTCCGTCCCGCACCACGGAGGCCTTCGCGGGCAGGTAGGCGGCGAGCGCCTCGACGGCCTTCTCCGCCTGCCGCTCCTGGACGAACGCCAGGGCGGCGTTGAGGACGACGACCGCGATGATCGCGATTCCGAGCACCTCGGTACCGGCCAGGAACGCGAAGCCGGCCGCGAGCAAGAGCAGCAGTGCCAGCGGGTGGGTGAACTGCCGCAGCAACTGCTTGGGCCAGTCCCGGCGCTTGCGCCGGGACAACTCGTTGGGGCCGTGCGCCAGGAGCCGGCGTGCGGCCTCCCGACCGGACAGTCCCGTCGGTCTGGTCCGAAGGTCCCGGTACAGCCGGTCCAGCGGCTCGCGCGGGTCGCTCTCCGGCGCGGTGACGGTCTCGGTCGTCGTCATGGTTCGAGCTTCACGCGTCCGCGGTGGCGTCCCCAGGGTCCTAGGGACCGCCGTGGATGAGTAGGAAGACGCTGGGCCGCTCACATTGGTCCAGCGCGAGGTTTCCGTCACACGGGACTCGTTGGCCGAACGAGAAAAGACCTGTTGTGTGCGTTCGGCGAGCGCACACAACAGGTCTTCGGCCGCACCGGGCGACGCGGCTGTTGTCGGGCTGATCCGGTACTGGAACCGCTGTACCCTCAGCGTGCGGCGACCAGCTGCTGGGCGATCCGGTACGCCCAGAGCTCGATCGCCTCCCAGTCGCGGTAGTCCCCTGCCATCGGACCGGTGGCCATCCTCTTGGCGAGGAAGCCGACCGCGGTCTCGGGGGTGATCCTCCCGCCGAAGGTGGCCGGTTCCTCGGCGCCGATGCGGGCAGCGAGCTCGCGCACCTTGTGGGGCGCCCGCTGCGGCACCTGCTCCGCGCCCAGCGGACCGCTGTGGAACAGCCACACCGGCCGTCTGGCGAGCAGGTCCGCGTTGCGTTTGAGAAGCTTCACCGCTTCGGGCCGCCACCGTCCGGCGTAGAGCGCGCTGCCGAGAACGACGGCCTTGTAGGGCGCGACCGTGCGGACCTCGGCGGCGTCGAGAACGGTCACCTCGTGGGCAGCGGAGCGGATGCGTTCCGCGATGGCTTCCGCGATCTCCTTGGTCCCGGACATCTTGGTCGCGTAGGCGACGAGAATCTCAGTCATACCACCACGATCTGCCCGCGTCGACGAACCGGGCAGAGCCCTTGTGCTCGACGGCGCAGGGACACCGGCGACTGGTGAGCACCGGTCGGCGCGCGCACTGTGGAAGTGGTGCAGGAGGTCGTCATGAGAGTGCTGGTGGCGTACGCGAGTGCCGCTGGATCGACGGCGGGGGTCGCCGAACGGATCACGGGAGTGCTGCAAGCGCGTGGGCACGATGTCGCGCTGAGGTCGGTCGACGATGTCGAAGGCGCCGAGCACTACGACGCTTTCGTGCTGGGCAGTGCGGTGCACAACCAGGCGTGGCTCCCGTCGGCTTCCGATTTCCTCGCGAAGCAGCGGCTGGTTCTGCACGGCAAGCCGGTCTGGTTGTTCAGCGTCGGTTCTCCAGGCGCGTTGCGCGGTCCGTTCCGCCGGTGGGCGATGCTGGAGGAGAACGACATCCTCGCCCGACTGCTCGACATCGTGACGCCGGTCGAGCACCGCCTGTTCACCGGTGTGGTCACCAACACGACCTTCGGGAGGCTCGGCGCGTTGGTGTTCCGCGCTCTCGGAGGCCGGTTCGGCGACTTCCGGGACTGGGACGCGATCGAGAAGTGGGGAGCCTCCATCGCCGACGCGCTTGCCGACCAGAAGTCGTGAGGAGGCCGGCCGGCCCCCTCACGACCGGTGCTCACGGCAGGGTGCGCGCGACGAGGTCGGCGAGGTCCACCGTGCGGTTGGCGTAACCCCATTCGTTGTCGTACCAGCCCATGACCTTGACGACGTGGCCCTGTGCCTTGGTCAGCGACGCGTCGAACACGCAGGAAGCGGGGTCGGCGATGATGTCGCGGGACACGACCGGATCCGTGGTGTAGCGAAGGATCCCCTTCATGTGCCGCGCGGCCGCCTCGGCGAACGCGCGGTTCACCTGTCCGACGGTCGCCGGCTCGGCGAGCCGCACGGTGAGGTCGGTGAGCGAGCCGTCCTCCACGGGCACTCGCACCGCGAGTCCGTCGAGCTTCCCGTCCAGGGACGGGATGACCTGGCCGATCGCGCGGGCGGCGCCCGTGGACGTCGGGATGATGTTGACCGCGGCCGAGCGCGCCCGCCGCAGGTCCTTGTGCGGGCGGTCGAGCAGCGCCTGGTCGCCGGTGTAGCTGTGGATCGTCGTCATGAGGCCCTCGACGATTCCGAACGCCTCGTCCAGCACGGCGGCCATCGGGGCCGCGCAGTTCGTGGTGCACGACGCGTTCGAGATGACGTGGTGAGAACCGGGGATGTAGGTGTCCTCGTTCACCCCCAGCACGATCGTGGCGTCAACGTCCTTGCCGGGTGCGGTGATGAGCACTTTGCGGGCACCGCGTTCGATGTGGACCCCCGCTGCCTCGCGGGTGCGGAACTTGCCCGTGGCCTCGATGACGATGTCGACCCCGAGCATGCCCCAGGTGAGATCCTGGGGGTCGGTGTGGCTCGACACCAGGATGCTGTGCTCGTCCACGGTGATCTTGTCGCGCTCGGCCGTGACGTGCCGGCGCCACGGCCCGTAGGTGGAGTCGAAGGCGAGCAGGTGTGCGAGGGTTTCCGGGGTGGTGACGTCGTTGACGGCGACGATCTCGATCGCCGTGTCGTGGCGGTCGACGGCGGCACGCAGCACGTCCCGTCCGATCCGGCCGAAGCCGTTGATGGCGACGCGAACCGGCATGATGAGCTCCTTCGTGGACGAGGCGGGCTGTCAGTGGAGGTTGCGGAGCAGCAGGCGGCGCTCCGCCGACCCGATCGCGGCCCTGGCCGCGGGCACGGCGTCCGGGTTCACCGAGATCGACGTGATGCCGAACTCCACGAGCTTCTCCGCGAACTCCGGCTTGTTGGACGGGGCCTGCCCGCACAGCGACGACGTGATGCCCGCGTCGCGCGCGGCGCCCACGATGCGGCCGATCATGTCGAGCACCGCGGGGTCGGACTCGTCGAAGAGGTCCGCGCACAGCTCCGAGTCGCGGTCGACGCCGAGCACGAGCTGAGTGAGGTCGTTGCTGCCGATGGAGACGCCGTCGATGCCGGACCGCGCGTACTCGGGGATCCAGTAGGCGACGGACGGGACCTCCGCCATGACCCAGCGGTGCAGGCCGCGCTGGCGGCCGAGCGGGCTGCGGTCGATCTGCTCCAGGCAGGCCTCGAGCTCCCACTTGGTGCGCACGAACGGGATCATCACGTGCAGGTTCGGTGTGTGCTCGCGCACCCGTGCGAGTGCTTCGAGCTCGAGCGCGAACAGCATCGGGTCGTCGACGTAGCGGTAGCAGCCGCGGTAGCCGATCATCGGGTTGTGCTCGTGCCTCTCGAACTGGTCGCCGCCCTTGAGCTCGCGGAACTCGTTGGTGCGGAAGTCCATCGTCCGGTAGACGACGGGACGTGGTGCGAACGCGTGGGTGATCTGCAGCAGCGCCGAGGTCATCGCGTCGAGGAAGTCCTCGCTGCCGTGCTGGGCGAGGAACCGGCGCGGGTGCTCGGCTCCGAGGGCCTCGGTGAGCATGAACTCCGCGCGCAGCAGACCGACGCCGTCCACCGGCATGGCCGCCACTTCGGAGGCGTGCTCGGGCAGGGCCATGTTCACGTACACCCGCGTGCCGAGCGCCTCGGTGGAGGGCATGGTCGGCGCGACGATCCGCGGCGCGGTGGTGATCGGCGCGGCACCGGCGCGAACCTCGCCCGCGCTGCCGTCGACCGTGACCAGCTGCCCTTCCTTCAGCACCGACGTCGCGGCACCGGTGCCGACCACGCAGGGCACGCGGAGCTCGCGGGCGACGATGGCGGCGTGGCAGGTGATGCCGCCCCCGTCGGTGACGACGGCGGACGCCCGGCGCATGGTCGGCACCCAGTCGGGGTTGGTCATCTCCGCGACCAGCACCTCACCGTCGCGCAGCCGTGAGCCCTCGTCCGGGGACTGCAGGACCCGCACGCGGCCGGAGACGATGCCGGGAGAGGCACCGAGACCCGTGACGATCGGGCCGCTGGACGGGACCTCCTCGTCGGGCAGGGTGGTGATGGGCCTGGACTGCACCAGCCAGGTCTTGCCGTCGGCGACCGCCCACTCGGTGTCCTGCGGCTCACCGTAGTGCCGTTGCACGCGCACGCCGAGCTGCCCGATGGCGATGGCCTCGGCCTCGCTGAGCACCCGGGCGTGGGACTCCTCGGAGCTGAGCTGGATCCGTTCGTCGTCGCCGTTGGCGCCCCGCACGATCTTGTGGCTCTTGCGGCCGATCCGGGTGTCCTCCAGGGACACGGTGTCGCCGTCACGGCGCAGCACGTACGTGTCCGGCTCGACCGATCCGCTGACGACGACCTCGCCCAGGCCGAAGGAGGCCTCGACGAGCAGCTTGTCGCGGTCGCCGGTGGACGGGTCGGCGGTGAACATGACGCCGGACCGCTCGGAGTTCACCATCTTCTGCACCACGACGGCGATGGCCGGCTCGTCGGTGATGCCCTGCTCGGCGCGGTAGGCGATCGACCGCGTGCCGAACAGCGACACCCAGCAGTCGAGCAGCCGGTCCAGCAGCGCGTGGGCACCTCTGGTGTTGGTGAAGGTGCTGTTCATCCCCGCGAACGACGAACCGGCGGTGTCCTCCGACGTCGCCGACGAGCGGACCGCCACGGACTCGTCCTGGCCGAGGCCCCGGTAGGCCTCCAGCACCGCGTGCCGCACGTCGTCCGACACGCCTGCCTTGCGCACGAGTTCGCGCATGCGCTCGGCGCACTCCTCGAGCCGTTGAGGCGTGGTGCCCCGATCGAGGGCGATGACGAGCTCCGCCGCGAGGTCGTCGCGGACCTGGCTCATGGAGGTGAGGAAAGCCTGAGCGGTCACGACGAACCCCGGCGGCACCGGCAGTCCCGCCCTGGTCAGCTCACCGAGGTTGGCGCCCTTGCCGCCGGCGGTGCCGGTGTCGTCCTTGCCGAGCGTGGTGAAGTCGCGGATGTAGGTGGTCACGGCTGCTCCTGACGGGTGAGGACGTCGATGAGGGGACGGCGCGGGGTGGCGGGCAGCGGGTCGGCGTTGAACGCGCCCCAGCCGACGCGGATCACGAGCTGCGGGCAGGCCGACGCGCCGAGCACCTCGTCGCGGACCATCTCTCGGGTCTCGACGACCTCGAGAGGCTGGCTGAGCGGGCAGGACGCGAGCCCGGCGGAGGTGGCCTCCAGCAGCACGGCGCCGGCCGCCTCTCCTGCCCTCAGCCGCGACAGCTCGTCGTCGGACGAGGTGCTCAGCACCACCAGCGACCCCGCGTCCTCGCTGATCAGCCTGCTGTCGGCTTGCCGCAGCTCACCGGGGGCGAACTCGCGCAGCCGGAGGTCGCCGTACTGCCGGGTTCCCGTGGGGATGTTCGCCGCGGGAACGCCGGCGGAGGCGCCGGGGTAGACGCCGGTCCACTCGCGGATCTCGGCCTGGTAGCCGGGATCTGACTCCTGGACGATGGAGGCCTTGGCGATCGCCACGAGGAGTTCGGTGCGCGCCTTGCCCATCACCTCCTGCGCTTCCACGCCTTCGGCGCGCGCCCGTTCGACGAGCTGGCTCATGATGCCGCTCGGCACCTGCCACGAGGAGTACGCGCGGCGGTCGGTGCGCCTGCGGGGGATGGCGGCGGCCAGCGCGATGTGGGGCTGGGCGGGTTCGCGCGCCTCGAACTCGATGGCTGCCAGGTGGTCCGGGTCGCCGGGGTTGGGCAACCGGTGCACGACGGCCTTCCAGCCCAGGGCGGCCAATCCGACCCGCAGGTGGTGCAGGGCCGCGCCGCAGCTCAGGGTCAGGTCGGCGCCCAGCGGGTCGATCGAGGGCAGTGCGCGCGTCCGGTCCGCGTACAGGTGCAGGCTGTGCGCGCCGATCTCCCAGCGCCACGGCTGCGAGTTGTGCACCGACGGTGCACGGCAGGCGAGCGCGAGTGCCGCCCGCACCGTGTTCTCGTCCGGCTGACCGCGGTTCATCCGGTTCACCTCCAGGTCGAAGTCCCACGCTCCAACGTCGCAGCGCCGACGGGTTCGGGTGAGGGGCGTAGGTCCCCGGCGACGTGGGACCGGGGTCCCGCACAGCGACGCCTTTGGCACGTGGCCCAGGAGATGTGGCGCGGCGAGGCTGGGGTCGACCTGGATGACGGAGTGCCGGAGGGTGTCATGCGTGAACCGACCGTCTCCTCGCTGATGACGCGCGAGGTGATCACCGCCGATGTCGGCAGCTCGTTCAAGGAGCTCGTGCAACTGCTGGAGGACAACAGGATCAGCGCCGTACCGGTCCTCGACGGCGGCTACCCGGTCGGTGTCGTCTCCGAGGCCGACCTGCTGCCGAAGGAGGAGTTCCGCGGAGGAACGGGCGAGGCACCAGGCCTTTTCGCCGGGCGTGCGGAGAAGCACCGCTGGGCGCAGGTCGGCGGCCTCACCGCCCGCGACGTGATGACCAGCCCGGTCAAGAGCGTCACTCCCGGCACCACGGCCAGTGCGGCCGCACGGGAACTCGCTGTCACTGGTGTGCGGCGACTGTTCGTCATGGACTCCGACGGGGCGCTGGTCGGCGTGCTGTCGCGACACGACCTGCTGAAGCTCTTCCTGCGAGAAGACGACGAGCTGAAGACGGTGATCCGCGACGAGGTCTTCGGCCGGGTGCTGTGGGCGGATCCGTTCAGCGTCGACATCGACGTCTCCGAGGGCGTGGTGACGCTGCAGGGACAACTGGAGCGCCAGAGCGAGGTCGAGATCGCCGAGCACCTCGTGCGCGCACTGCCGGGCGTGGTCGACGTGCGCAACGAGCTGCGGCCGTCGTGGAACGACACCGTGCACACCCGTCAGACCACGATCCTCGGCTGAAGGGACGAGCTATGAGGACCCGAGACGTGATGACGACGGAGGTCGTCACCGTCACCCCGCAGACACCGGCACGGGAGGCCGCCCGGTTGCTGGCCGACCACGGCTACACCGCACTGCCCGTGGTCGACGACTCCGGCACGCTGGTCGGAGTCGTGAGCGAGATCGAGCTGCTGCGCGACAGGCTCCCGCAGGACCCGCGCTGGCTGGTGCACGGCCAACCGCCGGAAGCGAGGCGCCCTCCAGCCGACCTGGTGGCAGAGGTGATGGCGACGGCGCGGACGGTGACACCCAACACCGACCTCGCGGAGGTCGCCGAGCTGATGCTCCAGCACGGCATCCGCAGCGTTCCGGTCGTGCGAGAAGGTCATCTCGCGGGCATCGTGACCCGCCGCGACCTGCTTCGGTCGATCAGTCGCGCGGACTGGATCATCGAAGCCGAGATCCGGCACCGCCTCGGCGTCGTCGGCGATCCACACCGGTGGACGGTGGAGGTGAAGGGCGGCAAGGTGTCCATCGTGGACAAGATGGACAACGAGACCGACCGCCATGTCGCCGAGGTGCTCGCACGCGCGGTCGCGGGCGTGACCGACGTGCGCATCGCCGCACCGGAGAGGATCTGACCGTGGCCAGGCGGTGGAGCGAGGTCCCGCGGGGCCGGCGCCGGACTTTCGTCGTGATGAGCGTCGTGCAGCTGGTACTGGCCGGGGCGGCGTGGACCGATCTGGCCCTGCGTCCCGGCGAGTTCGTCCGCGGCCGCAAGTCGTGGTGGGCCCTGGCCATCATGGTGAACTTCGCCGGACCACTCGCCTACTTCCGCTGGGGCAGGAGAACCTGAACACGCGAAAGGCGCCGGGCGAACCCGGCGCCTTTCGCGTGTTCAGGCCTGCAGGACCACCTTCAGGGCCCCGCTGTCGCCCGCGTTCTCGAACACCTCGTAGGCCTGCTCCATCTGGCCGAGGTCGAACCGGTGCGTGATGAACCGCTCGGCGTCGATGCGTCCAGCCTCGACCATGCGCAGGAGGGTTGGTGTGGACACCGTGTCGACGAGCCCAGTGGTGATGGTGACGTTGCGGATCCACAGGCTCTCCAGGTGCAACGTCGCCGGCTTGCCGTGCACGCCGACGTTCGCGACGCGCCCGCCGGGGCGTACGAGCTTCGTGCACAGCTCGAACGTGTCCGGCACTCCGACCGCCTCGATCGCCACGTCCGCGCCGAGCCCGTCGGTCAGTTCCCGCACCACGCGCTCTGCCTCGTCCGCGTTCGACACCGTGACGTCCGCACCGAACTGCTTGGCCGCGTCGAGCCTCGTGGGGGAGAGGTCGACGGCGACGATGTGGCCGGGGCTGTAGAGCTGCGCGGTCTGGATGGCCGCGAGACCGATCGGACCGGCTCCGACGATCACCACGGTGTCCGCGGGCTTCACCGCTCCGTTGAGCACGCCGACCTCGTACGCGGTCGGCAGGATGTCCGCGAGCACCACCGCGGCCGCGTCGGAGACGTCGTCCGGCAGTTTGTGCGTCGAGGTGTCCGCGAACGGTACGCGCACGTACTCAGCCTGCACGCCGTCGACGAGGTGCCCGAGGATCCACCCGCCGCCACCCAGACATTGTCCGTAGCTGCCCGTGCGGCAGTACTGGCAACGTCCGCAGGTGGTGATGCAGGAGATCAGCACCCTGTCGCCGGGCGCGAGCCCGGTGACCGACGCGCCGACCTGCTCGACCACCCCGACGGCCTCGTGACCGAGGATCCTGCCCGCTTCCACCTCGGGAACGTCGCCCTTGAGGATGTGCAGGTCGGTGCCGCAGATCGTGACCGCGGTGACCCGGACCACCGCATCGGCCGGGTCCTCGATCTCCGGCTTGGGCACCTCCTTCCACTCGCGTTTGCCGGGACCGCCGTAGACCAGGGCCTTCATCGGTACCTCCTCAGGAGTCACTTGCACTCCAAGGCTTCTCGCCTGCGGGGGGCGTGCGCAGAGACCGGCGTCCCGCGCCG
>NZ_DASVFL010000312.1:0-27893 GCF_036380075.1 Lentzea sp.
GTTCTGCGTCAACGCACCTACGCAGATCGCCTGCGAAACCCGTTGCGGCGACGAGTTCGCGGGGTCGGTGTTGCTGCCGCCGGCCGCGACGGTGTACGAGACGCCGGAGTCGATCGACTTCTTCACCGCGGTGTCCAGCGCCGCGGAAGCGCTGCCGCCCAACGACATGTTCGCCACGGCGGGCTTGACGGCGTTGCGCGTCACCCAGTCCACGCCCGCGATCACACCGGAGATCGTTCCCGAGCCGGAACCGTTGAGCACGCGGACGCCCCACACGGTCGCGTTCTTCGCCACGCCGTACCTGGTGCCGGCCGCGATTCCGGCGACGTGCGTGCCGTGCCCGTTGTCGTCCTGGGCGACCGCGTCGTTGTCGACGGTGTCCCAGCCGTCCCTGGCCCGTCCGCCGAAGTCTTGGTGCGTCACGCGGATTCCGGTGTCGATGACGTAGATGTTCACGCCACGACCGGTCGTCGTGTAGGTGTAGGTCCGGTCCAGCGGCAACGCGCGCTGGTCGATGCGGTCCAGTCCCCAGGGCGGGTCGAACTGCGTGCTGTTCGCGTGCACGATCCCGTCGCGCTCCACGTGCGAGACGGCCGGGTCCGCCTTCAGCGCGCGAACCTGCGACGAGGTCAGCTTCGCGCTGAAACCGTTGAAGACACTGGTGTACCGGTGCTCCACGGCACCGCCGAACGACGAGACGGCGCCGTCCTCCAGGACGACGATGTAGGACGACGTGGCCGCGGACGCCGGGGCGACCACGACCGCCGCCCCGAGGGCGGCGACTGCCAGCAGGGCTCTCACAGGCAGGACTTCCTTTCTCGTACAGGGCAGAACGGCCCCGGCTCGCAGGAACCGGGGCCGCACATCGCAGGGCGTCAGCGTGATGGCCGGGAAGCCGATGGGACCAGGCGGCGTAATAGTCCCGAGATCTGAACTTCCCGGGTTCGGCAGGAGGGTGAAACCGCCGATCGGCTGTACCGCGTTCCCTTTGCTGCCGATAACCTTCCGATCTTGACTCCGGGAAACGGAGGAGTGATGCTCACGATTCACCCACCGCGCGAGGAGCTCGCCGACCTGTTGGCGACGGGTCCGTTCGCGGACGCGCTGCGGGTCGCGATCCAGGTGCGGGGCCTGAGTCTGGAACGGCTGCAGCACCGCCTCAGGGTGCGGGGAGCGCCGATCAGCGTGACGGCCCTGAGCTACTGGCAGTCGGGCCGGCGCAGACCGGAGCGGCCGGAGTCGATGACCGCCCTCGCCCACCTAGAGGACGTGCTCGGCCTGCCGCGGGCGGCCCTGTCGCGGCTGCTGGGACCGCCTCGGCCGCGCGGGCGTTCACGCAGGCGGGAGGAGTCGGCGCGCACGCCGTGGGACGGTTCCGGGCTGGTTCTGACCGCCCAGCACGACCGCGTGGAGGTCGCGCCCTGCGGCGGGGTGCGCGGCGTCCGGTCGCGTCAGGTCATGCGGGCGAAGGCGGGCGCCGTGGACCGCTGGATCCTGTGCCACGAGACGGGAACCGCGCAGGGCGCGCCGCAGCCCGCGCTGACCGCCGTGCGCTCCTGCCGGGTCGGCCGGGTCGCCAGGGAACGCACCGGCGGGGTTCTCGTCGCGGAGCTCGTGTTCGACGAACCGATCTCCCACGGCGAGTCGATCGCGATCGAGTACGAATTGATCTATCCACGTCCGACGGTCGAGCACACGCATTTCCGGCGCTTCGCCGAACCGGTGCACGACTACGTGCTGGACGTCGATTTCACCGCCGAACCGGCTTCCTGCGAGCAATTCGCCTCGGGCCCGGCGGGGGCGGAGTTGTTCGGCGGCGCGCGCCCGGCCTCCGTCGACCACCGGGGCCGTGCGCACGCCGCCGCGACCGACTTCGGTCCCGGCCTCTACGGGATGCGGTGGACCGCCGCGGAGAACGTCGCGGAGAACGCCTCGGGGTCGTCGAGCCACGGGTAGTGCCCCGCACCGGGCTGCACGACCAGTCGCGCGCGCGGGAACAGGTCCGCGAACTCCTGCGCGCGCCGCGGCGGCAGGGACACGTCCAGCTCGCCGGCGAGCAGAAGCGTTGGCACGTCGAGCTTCCCGATCTGCTCCCGCACCCGCGCCGGGTCGAACGCCCCCTCGCCGTAGAACGCCTTGGCGGCCTCGTCGTTGCGCGGGTGCTCGTCCAGCGCACGGGCCTGCGCGTCCCAGCGGCCGTGCAGGAACGGCGTGATGCCCTGGAACGCCTCCGCGCTGAAGTCGCCGGCCCAGATCCGCTGGAACGCCGCGTAGGCCTGCTCGAACCACGGCTCGGCGTGCCGCTTCTCCGCGATCTCCCGGCGGTCGGCGTCGGTCACCTCGATGCCCACCACGCGCGGGCTCGGCGTGACGAGGAGCAGCTCCTCGACGTGCTGCGGGTACCGGGCCGCGTAGAGCACCGCGAGCGTGCCTCCCGCGGAGTGGCCGAGCAGCCTGATCCGGTCCAGGCCGAGGTGCCGCCGCACCGCCTCCACGTCGCCGACCTGCACGTCCACGCGGTAGTCGCCGGCCTCCTCCGACTCGCCGGTGCCGCGCAGGTCGAGCCGGACGGCGTTGTCGACCGGCAGGCCGGCCAGGTACGACGAGGCCTGCATCGGGCCGCCCGGCAGGCAGACGACCGGGTCGGCGGCCTCGCCGTGGTAGGCGAGGCCGACGCCGTCTGAAGTGAATGTCCCCATGCCCCGCAGTGTGTCAGTAGGACCGCGGCAGCTTGAGCGAGTTTTGCGCGACGAAGTTCAGCACCATCTCCCGCGACACGGGCGCGATGCGGGACAGCCGGGACGACGCGAGCATCGCCGCCAGCCCGAACTCCCGGGTCAGGCCGTTGCCGCCGTGGATCTGGATCGCCTGGTCGACGGCGGCCGCGATCGCCTCGCCCGCCGCGTACTTGGCCATGTTCGCGGCCTCGCCCGCCTCACGGTCGAGACCGGAGTCGTAGAGTGCGGCGGCCTTCTGCGTCATCAGCCGCGCCAGCTCGACCTCGACGTGGACCTTCGCCAGCGGGTGCGCGAGGCCCTGGTGCGCGCCGATCGGCGTGTCCCACACGGTGCGCTGCTGGGCGTAGGCGACGGCCTTGGCGATGGCGCGCCGCGCCGACCCGGTCCCCATGCTCGCGCCCATGATCCGTTCGGGGTTGAGCCCGGCGAAGACCTGCTGCAGCCCCTGGTCCGGTGAGCCGACGACCGCGTCGCCGGGCAGCCGCACGTCGTCGAAGAACAGCGTGAACTGCTTCTCCGGGATGACCAGGTCCATGTCGATCTCGTGCCAGGAGAAGCCCTCGGCGTCCGCCGGCAGGACCACCAGCACCGGCCCGGTCTCCTGGATGGCGACCACGAGCACGGCGTCGACCTCGTCCACGCCGGAGATGTAGGTCTTGGTGCCGTTGAGGACCCAGTCGTCGCCGTCGCGGCGGACGTGCGTCTTCAGCTTGTGCGCGTTGGACCCCGCGTCCGGCTCGGTGATCGCGAACGCCATCTTCAGCGTGCCGTCCGCGAAACCCGGCAGCCACTTCGACTTCTGCTCGTCCGTGCCGAACCGGGCGATCACCGTCGCGCAGATCGCCGGCGAGACCACCATGAGCAGCAACGGGCATCCGGCCGCCGCCAGCTCCTCGCACACCGCCGCGAGGTCACCGATGCCGCCGCCACCGCCGCCGTACTCCTCCGGCACGGCCACGCCGAGGTAGCCGAGCTTGCCGGCCTCCTCCCACAGCTCGGTGGTCTTCTCCCCCGCACGGGCCTTGGCGGTGAAGTACTCGCTGCCGTACTTGGCGCCGAACTCGGCCACGGCCTTGCGCAGCGCGATCCGCTCTTCCGACTCGACGAAGCTCACTGTTCCTCCACAACGGCCAGGACGTCGCCCGCGTTCACCTGCTGGGCGTTCTCGACGAGGAGCTCGGTGACGGTGCCCGCGATGGTCGCGAGCACGCGGTGTTCCATCTTCATGGCCTCCAGCACCAGCAGTTCGGCACCGGCCTCGACCACGTCGCCCTGCCGGACGCCCACCCGCACGACGGTGCCGGGCATGGGGGCGACCGTCGCCCCCGGCGCCAGCTTGGTCTCCGGTTCGGGGAACCGCGGCACGACCGTCAACGACAGCGACCCGCGCGGCGAGTCGACCTCGACCACGTCCCCGTACCTCGCGACGTGGAACGGCACCCGCACGCCGTCGAGGTCGAGCGTGACGACGTCCGGTGTCGCCAGGGCGGGGTCATACTCGACCTCGACCCGCTCGTCACCGGCCAGGAACCGCGCCTTCGGCCGCTGCGACCGCACGTTGCGCCACCCCAGCGGCAGCGTCCCGATCCTGCGCGTGGCCGCCGACGCCAGTGCCGCCGCGAGCGCAAACGGTTGCGGGTCAACGGTCCTGGTGAAGTCGTGCTCGGCCAGGAACCCGGTGTGCGTGTCCCCGGCCAGGAAAGCCTCGTTCCGCAGGACGTCCACGAGCAGCTGCCGGTTCGTGACCAGCCCGTGGATCCGGGCGCTCTCCAGCGCCGTCGCGAGCTTGCGGGCGGCGGCACGGCGGGTCGGCGCGTACGCGATCACCTTGGCCAGCATGGGGTCGTAGTGCACCGAGACGACCGACCCGTCCTCGACGCCGCTGTCCAGCCGGACGTCGCCGGGCACGTGGAACCGGTGCAGCGTGCCGCTCGCGGGCCGCCAGTCGTTCGCGGGATCCTCGGCGTAGAGCCGGACCTCGATGGCATGGCCACGCGGCTGCGGTACCTCCGAGGGCAGACGAGCACCCTCGGCGATCCGCAGCTGCCACTCCACCAGGTCGACGCCGTACACCAGCTCGGTGACCGGGTGTTCGACCTGCAGGCGCGTGTTGACCTCCAGGAAGTGGAAGTCCTCGCCCTTGAGCATGAACTCGACGGTGCCCGCGCCGACGTACCCGATCGACTCGGCGGCGGCGACCGCGGCGGCGAACAGACGCGCGCGGATCGCGTCGTCGACCGCCGGGCTCGGCGACTCCTCGACGATCTTCTGGTGCCGCCGCTGGATCGAGCACTCGCGTTCGCCGAGCGCCCAGACCGTGCCGTGGGTGTCGGCGAGGACCTGCACCTCGACGTGCCGCGCCTGCTCCAGCAGCGGCTCGCAGAACACCGTCGGGTCGCCGAACGCCGACTCGGCCTCGCGCCGGGCACTGGCCAGCTCGCGTTCGAACTCGGAGCGCTCCCGCACGATCCGCATGCCGCGCCCGCCACCACCGGCCGACGCCTTGATCAGCACCGGGAACGACGTGACGGTCTCCGGGTCCAGCTCCGGCAACGTGGGCACGCCCGCCGCCGCCATCCGCTTCTTCGCGGCGACCTTGGAGCCCATCGCCTCGATCGCGTCGGGGGTGGGCCCGACCCACGTGAGTCCCGCCGCTTCGACGGCCCGCGCGAAGCCCGCGTTCTCGCTCAGGAACCCGTAGCCGGGGTGGACGGCGTCCGCGCCGGCCCGCACCGCCGCGTCCACGAGCAGGTCCGCGCGCAGGTAGGTCTCGGCCGGCGACGCGCCGGGCAGCCGGACCGCGAAGTCGGCCTCCCGGACGTGCGGGGAGTCCGCGTCGGGGTCGGAGAACACCGCCACCGCGCGGATCCCGTTGTCCCGGCAGGTGCGGATGATCCGGCGGGCGATCTCGCCGCGGTTGGCGATCAGCAGAGTCGTGATCACTGGGTCATCACATCCGGAAGACGCCGAAGCCGTCGGCGCCCTTGATCGGTCCGCTGTGGACAGCGGAGAGGCAGAGGGCGAGCACGGTCCTGGTGTCGCGCGGGTCGATCACGCCGTCGTCGTAGAGCTTCCCGGACAGGAACGGCGCGAGCGACTGCTCCTCGATCTGCGCCTCGACCATCGTGCGCATGGCGGCGTCGTGCTCCTCGTTGTACTCCTGCCCCTTCGCCGCGGCGGCCTGCCGCCCGACGATCGAGAGCACCCCGGCGAGCTGCGCCGGTCCCATCACGGCAGACTTGGCGTTGGGCCAGGTGAACAGGAACCGCGGGTCGTAGGCCCTGCCGCACATGCCGTAGTTGCCCGCGCCGTAGGAGGCGCCCATCGTGATCGTCAGGTGCGGCACGCGGCTGTTCGACACGGCGTTGATCATCATCGAGCCGTGCTTGACGATGCCGCCCTGCTCGTACTGGGCGCCGACCATGTAGCCCGTGGTGTTCTGCAGGAACACCAGCGGCGTGTCGCTCTGGTTGGCGAGCTGGATGAACTGCGTGGCCTTCTGCGACTCCTCGCTGAACAGCACGCCGCGCGCGTTGGCGAGGATGCCGACCGGGTAGCCGTGGATCCGCGCCCACCCGGTGACGAGGCTGGTGCCGTACAGGGGTTTGAACTCGTCGAACAACGAGGCGTCGACGAGCCGCGCGATCACGTCCCGCGGGTCGAACGGCACCCGCTGGTCCTCGGACACGAGGTCCAGGATGCTCTCGGCGTCGAACAACGGCTCCTCGACCGGCGCGGGCTCGGGCCCCTGCTTGCGCCAGTTCAGCCGCGCGACGACCCGGCGGGCGAGCCGGATCGCGTCGACCTCGTCCTCCGCGACGAAGTCCGCGAGCCCGGACGTGGCGCCGTGCATCAG
Source organism: Lentzea sp. (assembly GCF_036380075.1). Classification (NCBI taxonomy): domain Bacteria; kingdom Bacillati; phylum Actinomycetota; class Actinomycetes; order Pseudonocardiales; family Pseudonocardiaceae; genus Lentzea; species Lentzea sp. Next base: position 6,595 of record NZ_DASVFL010000312.1, read on the forward strand.
CGCACCGCCCAGCGACTCGTCGTCCGCGTCCTCGCCGGTCGCCATCTTGACCAGCGGCGGACCGCCGAGGAACACCTTCGACCGGTCCTTGACCATGATCACGTAGTCGGACATGCCCGGCACGTACGCGCCACCGGCCGTCGCGTTGCCGAACACCGCCGTGACCGTCGGGATCCCGGCCGCGGACAGCCGGGTCAGGTCGCGGAACGCCCGCCCGCCCGGGATGAAGATCTCGCTCTGCGTCGGCAGGTCCGCGCCGCCGGACTCGACCAGGCTGACCACCGGCAGCCGGTTCTGGAACGCGATGTCGTTGGCCCGCAACGACTTGCGCAGCGTGTACGGGTTCGACGAGCCGCCGCGCACGGTCGGGTCGTTCGCGACGACCACGCACTCGACGCCCTCGACCCGCCCGACGCCGGTGACCACGGACGCCCCGACCGGGAAGTCGGTGCCCCAGGCGGCGAGCGGCGACAGCTCCAGGAACGGGCTGTCCTCGTCGATCAGCAGCTCGACCCGTTCGCGGGCCAGCAGCTTGCCGCGCTGGTGGTGCCGCTCCACGTACTTCGGCCCACCGCCCGCGAGAGCCTTGGCGTGCTCGGCGTCCAGCTGCGCGATCTTCGCGAGCAGCGCCTCCCTGTTGCCCATCAGGCGAACCCCAATCGTCGTGCCGCGAGCTCGGTCATCACTTCACTCGCCCCGCCCCCGATGCCGAGGATGCGGGCATCCCGGTAATGACGCTCCACTTCGGACTCCCGCATGTACCCCGTGCCGCCGTGCAGCTGCACCGCCGCGTCGACCACGAACGAACACGCGTCGACAGCGGCGTTCTTCGCGAAGCACACCTCGGTGATCACGTCCTCGCCGCGGTGGACGCGCACCGCGACCTCCCGCGTGTAGGTGCGGGCGAGGTCGATCCGTTGCGCCATCTCCGCGAGCTTGTGCGAGACCACCTGGCGCTTCACCAACGGCTTGCCGAACGTCTCGCGGTTGCGCACCCACTCGACGGTCAGGTCGAGCGCGCGTTGCGCCGTCGCATAGGCCTCCACGGCCATCGTGACCCGCTCGACCTGGAACTGCCGCATGATCTGCACGAACCCGGCGTTCTCCTCGCCGACGAGGTTGCGGACCGGCACCCGGACGTCGTCGAAGTGCAGCTCCGCGGTGTCGCTGCAGTGCCAGCCCATCTTGTCGAGCCTGCGGCGGGTGAACCCGTCCTCGATGACGAGCAGCGAGATGCCCTGGTACCCGTCCTCGCCGGTCCTGACCGCCGTCGTGACGAAGTCGGCGCGGCACCCGGAGGTGATGAACGTCTTGGAGCCGTTGACGACGTAGTGGTCGCCGTCCCGCACGGCCCTGGTCCGGATGCCCGCGACGTCCGAGCCCGCACCGGGTTCGGTGACGGCGAGGCTGCCGATCTTCTCGCCGCGGATCGCGGGCCTCGCGAACCGCTCGATCAGGTCCTCGTTCCCGGACTGCCAGATGTGCGGGACCGCGATGCCGTGCGTGAACAGCGCGGCGATCACGCCGCTCGACCCGCCGGCCTGGATCAGCTCCTCGGTCAGCACGACGGAGTCGAGCAGGTCGCCGTCCTCGAACCCGATGGCCAGCAACCCGATCGCCGCGGCCTTCTTGTGCAGCTCGCGCGGAACCTCGCCGTCCCGCTCCCACTGCGAGAGGTGCGGGACGATCTCCTTGGTCGTGAAGTCGCGGACGAGCGCGCGCAGCTCCTTGCGCTCCTCGAACAGGTCCCTCGTGATCACAGCAGCTCCTCCGGGATCTCGACCACCCTGGCCCGCAGCCACTCGCCGAGCGCCTTGGCCTGCGGGTCGAACCGCGTGCTGCTCGCCACGCCCTCGCCGAGCAGGCTGTGCAGGACGAAGTTGAGCGCGCGCAGGTTCGGCAGCTCGTACCGGCTGACCTCGCCGGCCTCCGGCAGCAGCTCCCGGAGCTTCTCGACGGTCAGGAACCCGGACAGCCACGCGTAGGCCTCGTCCGACCGCACCCACACGCCGACGTTCGCGTCGCCGCCCTTGTCACCGCTGCGGGCACCGGCGATCGTTCCCAGCGGCCGCCTCACAGCACCACCGCCTTCGCACTGACCTCGTCCCGCGACACGTACGCGGCCTGGTAGACGCCGAACGGCGTGCCGTCGCCCGGCGGCGCGGTGACGTGGAACCCGGGGTAGCTCGCCAGCGCCAGCTCGATCGCGGCCCGGCTGAACCCCTTGGCCCGCTTCGGGTCCGTGGTCTTGATCGTCGCGTGCAGCACCGCGCTGGCCTGCTCCTCGGTCGCGGCGTCAGGCTGGTCGGTGCGTGCCAGCGTCCACGTCAGGCCCTCGTCGCCGATGGCGTTGTGGAGCTGCCGCTTGACCAGCTCGGCCTTCGCCTCGACGTCCAGTCCGGTGAGGACGAACGTCGTGGCGTTGCGGAAGCCGCCCAGCGTGTTCAGGCACACCTTCACAGTCGCGGGTGGCGGACTGCCCTTCACCCCGCTGATCCGGACACCGCGGGGATCGGCGTCCAGCCGGATGGTGTCGAAGTGCGTGGTGACGTCCGGTCCCAGGTACTCCGGCGCGCCGATCTCGTACAGCAGCTGCGCCGTGACGGTGTCGACGGTGACCGCGCCGCCCGTCCCGTCGTGCTTGGTGACCAGGCACGACCCGTCCTCGTCGACCTCCGCGATCGGGAACCCCGGCCGCGTCACGTCGACCTCGGTGAAGAACGAGTAGTTCCCGCCCGTGGCCTGGGTTCCGCACTCCAGCACGTGCCCCGCGACCGTGGCGCCGGCCAGCCGGTCCCAGTCGTCGCGCGCCCACCCGAAGTGCGCCGCGGCCGGGCCCACGACGAGGCTCGCGTCGGTGACCCGCCCGGTCACCACGACCTGCGCGCCCTGCCGCAGGCACTCCGCGATCTCCCACGCGCCGAGGTAGGCGTTGGCGGTCAACGCCTCCGGGAACCGGTCCTTCAGGTCGTCGCCGGTGACGTACCCGACCTTGGCCCCAGAGATCTCGTCGAGCTTGCGCGCGAGCCCCTCGGGGTTGAGCCCACCGGCGTTGACGACGATCTTGACGCCCCGGTCGAGCGCCAGCGCCAGGCAGTCCTCCATCTGCCGCAGGAACGTCCTGGCGTAGCCGAGTGACGAGTCCTTCATCCGGTCGCGGCCGAGGATCAGCATCGTGAGCTCGGCGAGGTAGTCCCCGGTCAGGACGTCCAGCGCGCCGCCTTCGAGCTGCTCGCGCATCGCCGAGAGCCGGTCGCCGTAGAACCCGGAGGCGTTGCCGATCCGGATCACCGGCCACCTCCGGGCGGGCCCGCGAACGCCTGCGCGATCGGCACCCACTCCTGGGCCACCGGCCCGGTCGCCTCGACCGCCAGCTCCTTGCGGTTACGCCGCTGCGTCACCAGCCACGCGAAGTCCAGCGCGGGGCCGGAGACGCGATCCTCCGCGTCCTCGGGCCCCCACGTCCACAGCTCGCCGTCCGGCGCGGTCAGCTCGACCCTGACGGGAGCGTCCGGTACCGCCAGCCCGTTGAGCAGGAACGCGAACCCGATCGTCCGCACCCCGAGGTGGCAGACGTGCTTCAGCCGCGCGGTCGGCGTTCGCACGACCCCCAGCGCGTCGGCGACGTCCTGCCCGTGCGCCCAGGTCTCCATGATCCGCGCGGTCGCCATCGACGCCGGGCTCATCGGCGGCCCGAACCACAGGATCTTGCCCGACGCCGCCGCGAGGTGCTCCCGCACCGACGCGCGGCTGGAACGCCACTGCTCCAGCAGGTCCGGCAGCACCGCGGCCTCGGCCGCCGTCCGGTCCACGATGTCCCCGGCGAGCGGCTGGGCCTGGAACGCCTCGGGGTCGGTGATCGCGAGGACCGTCGCCCTGTCGGTCCACAGGAGATGACCGATCTGGTGCGCGATCGTCCAGCCCTCCGCGGGCGTCGGCAGCGTCCAGTCGGCGCCGGCCACCAGGTCGTCCAGCTCGCGCGACTCGGCGTCGAGGTCGGCGAGCAGTTCCGTGATCACAGCTGTTCCTCCAGCATCCGCGCCCAGTAGCGCACGACGTGCGCCCGGCGCTTGGTGTCGTCGGCGAGCTGGTTGGCGAGCGCCAGCCCGCGCACAAGATCAAGGGTTGCCTGCACCGCGTCCTTCACACCCGGCCGGGTGTCGTCCACGTCCAGCAGCTCCAGCGCCAGCCGGTACACCTCGCGGCCCAGCCGTGCCTGGAGCCCGAGCACCTGCTCGCGCAGCTCGGGATCGGTCCGCGCGGCCACCCACAGCTCCAGCGCCGCGGTGAACAGGTCGCTGGCGTGGAAGTCCGCGATCAGCTCCACCACGGCGTGCGTGCTCTTCTCGGCGACCTCGGCGCGCCTCTTCAGCACCTCGACGCTCTCGGCGCCGACGTGCTCGACGGCGGCCGCGACCAGCTCGCCGCGCGTGCGGAAGTGGTGCAGCTGCGCGCCCCGCGACACCCCGGCGCGCTCGGCCACCTCGGTCGTCGTGGTGCCCGACCAGCCGCGTTCCACCAGGCACTCGACCGTGGCCTCCATGAGCTTGCGCTTCGTCTCACGGGTGCGGTCGGCCTGGCGCTGCCTCGTCTCCACGCGGCCGAGTCTTCCGGCGAACAAACAAACAGTCAAGCCTGCTTGTAAATATGCCAGTAGCGTCCGCCCCGATGAGCATTGTGGAAAGACTGAGGGCCGCCGGCTGCGTGTTCGCCGAGGACGAGGCCGCCCTGCTGGAAGAAGCCGCCACGGGCGAGGACCACCTCGAAGACCTGGTGCGGCAACGGATCGACGGCCTGCCGCTGGAGCACGTTGTCGGCTGGGCGCTGTTCTGCGGGCAGCGGATCGTCGTCACGAAGGGCGTCTTCGTCCCACGCCACCGCACCGAACTGCTGGTCGACCTGGCCACCGACCTGAACCCCACCACCGTCGTAGACCTGTGCTGCGGCTCCGGCGCGGTCGGAGCGGTGCTGCACCACCGGCTCCCCGGCGCGACGGTCTACGCCGCCGACATCGACCCGGCGGCCGTCGAGTGCGCCCGCAGGAACCTCGCGAACGTGTTCGAGGGCGACCTCTTCGACGCACTCCCCGCACACCTCGAGGGGCACGTCGACGTCGTGGTCGCCAACGTGCCCTACGTGCCGACCGGCGACATCCGGTTCATGCCCACCGAGGCCCGCGACCACGAGGCACGGGTCGCCCTCGACGGCGGCGCGGACGGCCTCGACGTGCTGCGGCGCGTGGCGGCCCAGGCCAAGCACTGGCTGCGTCCCGGTGGGCACCTGCTGAGCGAGACCAGCGAGCGCCAGGCCCCCGCGGCACTGGCCGCCTTCACCGCCGCCGGCCTCGACGCCGAGCTCGTGACCAGCGACGACACCACGGCGGTGGTCGGGCGCGCCTGAGTTCCGTACCATGTACGGTATGGCGTACGACGAGATCATGCGGTGGTTCGAGCAGTGGGACGCGCTCGCGAAGGCGGGCGACGTCGAGGCGATGGCCGACATGGCCCTGTTCCCGATCAACACGGTCACCGGCGGCTCGGCGGCGTCGTGGGACCGCGAGACGTTCCTCCGCGAGATGGGGGCGCAGCTGGGCGGCGACGTGGAGATGGAGTCCACCAGGACGCCGCACTTCCTCGACGACGACCTGGTCTTCGTGATCACCGACGGCACGATCAACGGGACGACGGTCCGCTACGGCGACCTGCTCACGAAGGTCGGCGGTGAATGGAAGTTCCAGACGATGGCCCAGGGCGGCTGGGCGTAGAAATGACGGCATGATCGCAATGCAGTACGAGATCACCCTGCCGGCGGACTACGACATGGAGATCATCCGCGAACGGGTCCGCACCCGCGGGCACGCGCTCGACGCCTTCGCAGGCCTGGGGTTCAAGGCGTACCTGGTCCGAGGTACGCAGTACGCGCCGTTCTACGTCTGGAACACCTCGGCGGGCATGGCGAACTTCCTCTACCGCGGAGGGGGTTTCCAGGGCATCCTCGCCGACTTCGGCCGGCCGGTGGTCCGGCACTGGCCGGGCGTGGCGTTCCTGCGAGGCGACGCGCGGACGGCGAGGTACGCGACACGGCGGATCACCAGGCTCGCACCCGAGGCGAACCCGATCGACGTCGTGGCGGAGATCGAGCTGGAGAAGGCGCCCGGCCTGCACTCGGCGGCCGCGGGCGTCGATCCGCGCACGTGGGAAGTCGTGCGCTTCGAGCTGTGGGAGGAACACCCCGGGGAAGAGGGTGCCTACGAAGTCCTCCACCTCAGCGAGCCGGAGCTCGGAGAGATCACAGCAGGGTGAGCTGTTCCTGGTCCACGCGCGGCGCCGGCACACCCACCGGCAGGCTGCCGTCGGGCCACACGCCGTCGTCGTCGCCGGGCACACCGGTGACGGCGTCGGCGGAACGCCCCCGCGGTGCCAGTCCGTGCTTCTCGATCAGCGGGGTCACCCGCGCGGCCAGCCGCGCCCGGTACCGCTTGTCCACATAGGACCCGGCACCGTAGAGGTACCGGTAGGTCTCGACCAGGTCCGGGTGCTCACGCCGCAACCAGGCCGCGAACCACTCCTTCGCGCCGGGACGCAGGTGCAACGGCAGCACCGTGACACCGGTGGCGCCGGCGGCCGCGATCTGCTCCAGCAGGAAGTCCAGCTGCTCCACGGAGTCCGTGAGCTCCGGCAGCACCGGCGCCACGAACACCCCGCACGGCAGCCCGGCCTCCCGGACCCTGCGCACCAGCTCCAGCCGCGCGGCCGGCGTGGGCGTGCCGGGTTCCAGCGACTTGTGCAGGTCGCGGTCCATCAACGCGAGCGACACCGCGATCCCGACCGGCACGACCTCGGCGGCGGCCGACAGCAACGGCAGGTCGCGCGCCAGCAGCGTGCCCTTCGTCAGGATCGAGAAGGGCGTGCGGGAGGCGGTGAGCGCCTCGATGATCCCTGGCATCAAGGCGTACCGCCCCTCCGCCCGCTGGTAGGGATCGGTGTTGGTGCCCAGCGCGACGTGTTCCTGCCTCCACTTCGACGACCGCAGCTGGCGCGACAGCACCTCGCCGGCGTTGACCTTGACGATCAGCTGGCTGTCGAAGTCCTTGCCCGTGTCGAGGTCGAGGTAGGAGTGCGTCTTGCGGGCGAAGCAGTTGTGCGACACCACGCCGTTCGCGATGAAGTCGCCGGTGCCGGTCGAGATGTCGTAGAGCGGCATCTCCCCCAGCGGTTCTACGGACACCACGCCCAGCGGCTGCTGCGACTTGATCGCGACGCCGTCGATGTCGCGCTTGCGGGTGATCGCCGGGTCGACGGTGTGGAAGAACCGCAGGTTCTCCCGCAGCCCGCCGCGCAGGCGCACGACCCGCACGCCACGACGGCGGCGCAGCTCCTCGATCGCGAAGTCGAAGTGGAAGTGCTTGAGCGCCAGCACGATCGCCTCGACGACGGTGGCGTTGCGCGACGACAACCGCAGGATGCTGCGCGAGCAGGTCCCGAGGTAGTCGAACGCGCCGGCGAGGAACCCCTTGAGCCAGTCCGGGTTCGGCGCTATCTGCCAGTGCGCGAGCTCGCGCACTTGGTGCAGAAATCCCCTCCCTTCTCGCACACCGAAGTAGTCGAGGTACTCCTGTGTGCGGTCCATGGCCTCGATGTCGGCCAGCGGGATCCGGAACTCGTGCTCGTCGTCGACCATGCCGCGCAGGTAGCCGCGGCGGTAGTCGTCGGTCACGGCGGGCTGCTCGACGAAAGCCCCCGTGCCCATCAGCTTGTTGCCGGTCGTCAGGTGCGGCCGCCGCCCGACGCCCGCGGTCTCGCCCGTCACGTGCTTCCAGCCGCGGTCGGTCAGGAAGCGGTGGTCGCCCGACGCCACCACCGACGTGCCGTCCTCCAGCGTCAGCCGGTACGCGTCCTTGCGCGTCTCCCAGTGCGCGAGAACGGTGGTGAGCTTGTAGCGCCGGTAGTTGCCGACGAGCTCGGTGCCGTAGATCTCATCGCCCTCCCGCAGCTGCGACAACGGTTTCGTGCGACCGTTGCCCATGAGGACCGGCGTGTCGCCGGCCAGACAGTAGGTGCAGGCGTGTGAGCAGCCGCGATACGGGTTCACCGTCCACGAGAACGGCAGCGACGACCCCGGTACCCCGTTGAGCACGGATTTGGCGCGGACCTCGTGGAACACCACGTCCGCGAACTCAGGAGTTCGTACGCTGCGCACCAGTCCCGGTAGCCCCGGTAGTGCCTGTTGCGGCTCTGCCTCGAGTTTTTGCCCGTCCCATCGCACGACATCGATTCGAACACATGTTCGAACGGCGGTCAAGGAGAGCGCATGTCACCCGTTGAGGTAGCAGGCTTCGTCACGGGCGCACTCTGCGTGTGGCTCGTGGCCCGGCAGAACCCGTGGAACTGGCCCATCGGCATCGCCAACAACATCGCGTTCCTGGTGCTGTTCTGGACCAGCGGGCTGTACGCGGACTCCGGGCTCCAGGTCGTCTACATGGCGCTCGCCGTCTACGGCTGGTGGGCGTGGGTGCGCGGCGGCGACCAGCACTCCACCCTGCGCGTCAGCCGCACGACCGGGCGGCAGTGGCTCTGGCTCGCGGTCGCCGGCGTGCTCGCGACCGGCCTGCTGCACTGGGGACTGGTGTCGCTCACCGGCTCGAACGTGCCCTTCTGGGACGCGATCACGACGGTGCTGTCCCTGCTCGCGACGTGGGGGCAGACGCGCAAGAAGGTCGAGTCCTGGTGGCTGTGGATCGCGGCCGACGTCATCTACGTGCCGCTCTACGCCTACAAGGAGCTGTACCTGACGGCGGTGTTGTACGTGGGGTTCATGGTGCTGTGCGTGATCGGCCTGCGGAACTGGGCGAAGGACCTCAAGACCGACGAGGTGCCCGCGTGAAGGAGTTCGCCCACGCGCTCGTGCTCGGCAAGTTCTACCCGCCGCACAACGGCCACCACCACCTGATCGAGACGGCGGCGTCGCGCAGCGTGCGCACGACCGTCACCGTGCTCGCCGCGTCGTCCGAGACCATCCCGCTCGACCACCGCGTGCGCTGGCTGACCGAGACGCACGCGGCGACCCCCGGCGTGCGGATCGTGGGCGACCTCGACGACCACCCGATGGACTTCGACTCCGACGAGATCTGGGAGCTGCACGTCGCCGTGGCCCGTGCCGTGCTCGCCCGGCGCGCCATCGCCGACGGAGACCCGTCGCGGGCGCCGGTCGACGTCGTGTTCTCCAGCGAGAAGTACGGCGACGAACTGGCCCGGCGGCTCGGCGCGCGGCACGTCCTCGTCGACCTCGACCGCTTCACGCACCCGGTCTCCGGCACGGCGGTGCGCACCGACCCCGTGGCGAACTGGCACCACCTCGCGCCCGCGACCCAGCGCGGCCTGGGCCGCAAGGTGGTGGTCGTCGGCGCCGAGAGCACCGGCACCACCACGCTGTCGCGGCAGCTCGCACAGCACTTCGGCGCGCCCTGGATCGCCGAGTACGGCCGCGAGCACACCGAGCACAAGCTCGCCGCCGCGCGGGCGTTCCACCCGGACGCCGCGGTGGACGGTCTGGTGTGGACGCTGGGCGACTTCGAAGACGTTGCGCGCGAGCAGGAACGCCGCATCCGGGCCGAGACCGCGCCGCTGGTCGTCGCGGACAACGACGCGTTCGCCGCGACCGTCTGGGGCGAGCGCTACCTCGGTTTCCGGCCCGACGTCTTCACCGGCACCGATCCGGACCTCTACCTGCTGACCGACCACGTCGGCGTTCCGTTCGAACAGGACGGCTGGCGCGACGGCGAACACCTGCGGGAGTGGATGACCGGCCTGTTCGAACGCGAGCTCACCGCGCGTGGCGTGCCGTGGCTCAAGGTCACCGAGGACAGGTTCGCGACGGCCGTCACGGCCGTCGAACACCTGATGCGGCAGGATGTCGCGCGTGGGTCACGGTCACGGGCATAGCCACGCGCTGAACGACGAGCCCGCTTCGGAACGCGTTCGCACGTTGCTGATGTGGCTGCTGGTGCCGTTGGCGCTGGCCACGATCGTCGGCGCCGCGCTGCTCTACCCGTTCGGGCACGAGCAGAAGACCGGCGCCGAGGTCGGCCTCAACCAGACTCCGGTCGAGGCCGTCGTGACGGGCATGGCGGACAACTGCGGCGAGAAGTGCGTCGCGATCACCGTGAAGATGACCGACGGCCCCTCGCCCGGCCAGAGCATCACGATCCCGAGCGTGAAGGGGCCCGGCGCGCCGAGCTTCGAGCTGGGCGACGAGGTGGTGCTGTCCTACTCGGGCACCCAGCCCCAGGCCGCGGAGTCGTACCAGATCGTCGACTACCAGCGCGGCTGGTCGCTCGCCGTGCTGGCGCTGCTCTTCGCGGCCGCCGTGCTGCTGCTCGGCCGGTGGCAGGGACTCGCGGCGCTGGGCGCGTTGCTGCTGAGCTTCGTGGTGCTGGTGCTGTTCGTCATGCCGTCGATCCTGGCGGGCCAGAACCCGCTGATGGTGGCGGTCGTCGGCGCCGGCCTGATCATGTTCGTGGTGCTCTACCTGACGCACGGCATCTCGGCGCGCACGTCGACCGCCGTGCTGGGCACGCTCGTCAGCCTCGCGCTCATCGGGGTGCTGGGCGCGCTGTTCTCGGCCCTGTCGAGCCTGACCGGCCTCGACGACGACACGGCGAACCTCGTGCGGCTGCTCGGCACCGACATCGACACCCGCGGCCTGCTGCTCGCCGGCACCCTGATCGGCGCGCTGGGCGTGCTCGACGACGTGACGGTGACGCAGACGAGCGCCGTGTGGGAGCTGCGGCGGGCCAACGACAAGCTGACCTGGCGCGAGCTGTTCGCGGCCGGCTCGCGCATCGGCCGCGACCACATGTCGTCCGTGGTGAACACGCTCGTCATGGCCTACGCGGGCGCGGCGCTGCCGTTGCTGCTGGCGATCTCCCTGGCCGGGCGGTCGCTGGGCGAGGTCCTCACGGCGCAGCAGATCGCGCAGGAGATCGTGCGGACGCTCGTCGGCAGCATCGGCCTGGTGGCGGCGGTGCCGGTGACGACGGCGCTGGCCGCGCTCGTCGCCGTGCGCCAGGAGGTCGCCCCGGTCGCGGCCCCCGACCCCGAGCCGGAGCCGGAGCCGAAGACCGTCAAGCGCGCCAAGCCCGCAGTGAGTCCTGCCGGGAAACCTGCGGCGAAACCCGCGAGGCCCCGGCCGACGCGCATCGAGGGCGACCTCTTCACCGGCTACGACCCCGGCAAGGGGCCGTGGGAACGTCCCGGTGACCCGAGCGGGGCTAGTGCGCCAAGAGCACGAAGAGCAGCGCCAGCGCGGCAGGCACCACCTGCACGAAGAAGATCTTCCGAGTAGCCGTGAACGTGCCGTAGACGCCCGCGACGATCACGAACACCGCGAAGAGCACCGACGCGCCGAAGTCCTGCCGGACGATCGCGTAGATCAGGCCGGCGGCGAGGAAGCCGTTGTAGAGCCCCTGGTTCGCGGCGAGAGCCTTCGACTCCTGCGCGAACTCGGCCGTGATGCCGAACGCCTTCTGCCCGCGCGGAGTGGTCCAGAGGAACATCTCGAGCACCACGATGTAGATGTGGATCACTGCCACGAGGGCGAGCAGAACGTTGGCGATGACCTGCACTTGGGTTCCTCCTCAGAGCTGACACACGCGGTGAGACAATAGAGCAGTGGGAAGACAACGGCCCGACGCAGAGGCGATCACCGAGTCGATCGACTCCGGTGTGGCCGAACTGGTCCCCGATCTCGGTGGGCGGAACTCGTGGACGTTGCGGGTCAACGGAACCCCACAGTCGCATGTGGACCTGGACGACCCGACCTACCTGGAGTTCGAGTACGTCCGGCGCCTGGGTCACCTCGTCGATCTCACCGCGCCCTCGCGTGTTCTCCACCTGGGTGGTGGCGCGCTCACGCTAGCCCGCTACGTGGCCGATCTCCTCCCCCGCTCGTCTCAACAGGTGGCCGAGATCGACGCGGGCCTGATCGCGTTCCTGCGCCGCGAGCTGCCGCCGCCCCCGCGAGTGAAGATCACCACAGGCGACGCCCGCGCCGTGCTCGCCAGGACCCGCCCCGGCTCGTTCGACCTGATCGTCTCGGACTGCTTCGCGGGCGCCCGCACCCCCGCCCACCTGACGTCGCTCGAGTACGTGCGCCAGGCGTCGGACGCGCTGTCCGACGGCGGCGTCTACGCGGCGAACATCGGCGACGGCAACGGCCTGCAGTTCGCCCGCTCCCAGTGCGCGACCGTGCGCGCGGTGTTCGAGCACGTCTGCGTGCTCGCCGAGCCGGGCGTGTTCCGCGGCCGCCGCTTCGGCAACTTCGTGATCATGGCCTCGCACACCGGCCTGCCGCTGCAGCAGCTGACCCGCGCCACGGCCGGCGACCCGTTCCCCGGCCGGCTCGAACACGGCACGGGCCTGACGAAGTTCATCGGCGGCGCCCCGGTCACCACGGACGCGACCGCGAAGCTCTCCCCCGCGCCCCCGTCCGGCCTCTGGGGCACCTGAACCGCGAAACGCCCGCCACCGCGGGGTGACGGGCGTTCCAGGCGTACGAGCTCAGTCCAGTGACGTGACGAACTTCGACACCGCGTCCGGGTGCAGCTTCTGCGCCATCCGACCCGCGGGTGCCAGCGACCCGAGCCGGTACAGCGGCCGGTCCGCCGCCGCCAGCCCCTGGGCCTCCGCCCGCAGCTGCGCCACCAGCAGCTCCGAGAACACCAGGCCCGGCGTGTCGCCGCGGGCGGCGAGGGCGTCGGCCAGCCGGCGCAGCTGGTAGATGCCCAGCTCGCGGCCGCCGGTGCCCGCGTACATCGACAACGCGATGTTGATGGCCTTCTTGTCGCCGCGCACGAACAGCCCGACGGTCCGGGCGCCGCGCAGGTCGGTGACCAGCAGGTCCAGCCCGTCGGCGGTGGCCAGGTCGACCTTGCGGGTGCCGAACGCGCGGACGTGCACGGTCGTGCCCTCCAGCCACACCGTGCGGCGCGCCTCGGACATCGCCAGCAGGATCACCGGCACCGCCACGATCGCGCCGGCGATGACGCCCGGCCAGCGGCCGCCGATCAGACCCACGATCGCGCCGAAGGCGAGGGCGACCATGATGCCGCCGATCGCCACCATGCGGGCGCGCTTGCGGACCGTCGCCTTGTCCAGCAGGTCGAGGACCAGCTTGTCGGCCGGCTTGCCGGCGGGCTTGTCGTCCGGGCTCACCGCGGCTCCGCCACGTCCGGTGCCGCGTCCGAGGCCAGCGCCTCGACACCGCCGGGCACGACGTCCGCGATCTCCGCGACGTCCGGCGGCGTCAGCGCGGACCGCACGGCGGAGACCACGTCCGCCAGCGGCACCGTGACCTGCTCGCCGGTCGCGAGTGTCTTGACGCCGATGTTCCCGGCCTCCAGGTCGCGCTCGCCGAGCACCAGCGCCAGCCGCGCACCGGACTTGTCGGCGGCCTTGAACCCGGCCTTCATCGACCGGCCGCCGTAGACGAGGTCCGTCCGCACGCCCGCGGCGCGCAGCTCGCCGGCGATCGCCACCAGCCGGGCCCGCGCGGCCTCGCCGAGCGGCACGCCGATCACGTCGACGCGCGAGAACGACGGCAGCACGCCCTCGGCCTGCGCCGCGAGCAGCGCCCGGTCGACGCCGAGACCGAAGCCGACGCCGGACAGCGACTGCCCGCCGAGCTGCTCCATCAGGCCGTCGTAGCGGCCGCCGCCGCCGATGCCCGACTGCGCGCCCAGACCGTCGTGGACGAACTCGAACGTCGTCTTCGTGTAATAGTCGAGGCCGCGGACCATGCGCGGGTTCTCGACGAACTTCACGCCCAGCTCGGTCAGGTAGCCCTTGACCAGCTCGTAGTGCTCACGGCACGCGTCGCACAGGTTGTCCACCATCAGCGGCGCCTCGGCGACCAGCTCGCGCACCTCGGGGCGCTTGTCGTCGAGCACGCGCAACGGGTTCAGCGCGGCGCGCTGCCGGGTCGGCTCGTCGAGCGGCAGCTCCGCGAGGAACGCCTGGAGCTTCTCCCGGTAGGCAGGGCGGCAGGCCGCGTCGCCCAGCGACGTGAGCTCCAGCCGGTAGCCGGTCAGCCCCAGCGCGCGGAACCCGGCGTCGCCGACGGCGATCACCTCGGCGTCGAGCGCCGGGTCGTCGACGCCGACCGCCTCGATGCCCACCTGGTGGAACTGGCGGTACCGGCCGGCCTGCGGGGCCTCCGCGCGGAAGAACTGGCCCGCGTAGTACAGCTTCACGGGCAGCGAGCCGCGGTCGAGGCTGTGCTCGATGACGGCCCGCATCACGCCCGCGGTGCCCTCGGGGCGCAGCGTGATGGAGCGCTCGCCGCGGTCGAGGAAGGTGTACATCTCCTTCGTCACGACGTCGGTCGACTCGCCGACGCCGCGCGAGAACAGCGCGGTGTCCTCGAAGACCGGCAGCTCGACGTAGCCGTAGCCGGCGAGCTCCGCGGCACGGCTCAGGGTCGACCGGACGTGCGCGAAAGCGGCGGACGTCGGCGGGATGTAGTCGGGAACGCCTTTGGGTGCGGAAAACACGTCTCTCAAAGTCCTCGGTGCGGGGCGGCCTGCGCGTCGTCCGTCCGAACAGCGTCCTGCAGCTGGAGCAGGTAGGGGTTCGTCGCACGCTCGCGGCCGATGGTCGTCGTCGGGCCGTGGCCTGGCAGCACCACCGTGTCGTCGGACAAGGTCAGGACCTTGTCCCGCAGGGACGACAGCATCGCGGAGTGGTCACCGCCGGGCAGGTCGGTGCGTCCGATGGAACCGGCGAAGAGCGTGTCACCCGAGATGACCAGGCGACCGCCCTCCTGCGCGCCGGAGCGGAACATCACCGACCCGCCGGTATGGCCCGGCGTGTGGTCGACGGTGATCCGCAACCCGGCGAGGTCGAGCTCGAGGCCGTCGGTCAGCGACCGGACCTCGGACGGCTCGCGCATCTCCAGGTTGCCGCCGAAGAACGCGGCGGACTCGCGGCTGACGCCCTTCAACGGGTCGGACAGCATCTCCACGTCGTCCGGGTGGATGTACGCGGGGACGTCGTTGCCGTCGCAGACGGGGGTGACGGAGAACGTGTGGTCGAAGTGCCCGTGCGTGAGCAGCACGGCGACCGGCGAGAGCCGGTGCTCGCGCAGCGCCTGCTCGACCGGCTCGACCGCGTCCTGACCGGGGTCGACGATCACGCAGGGCTCGCCGGCGCCGGCCGCCAGGACGAAGCAGTTCGCCTGGAGCGCGCCAGTCGGGAACCCGATCACGAGCACGAGAATGACCTCCCTGTTCAAACCACAGCCTAACCACCACACAAAGCTCATATGCCCAGGCCCTAGACTCCCGAGCCGACCGCCCTATTCGCATGAGTCCCTGGGGAGGGAGCACGTGCCCACCAACGAGCAGCGACGCGCAGCCGCCAAGCGCAAGCTTGATCGTCAGCTGGTGTACCGCCAGGAGCGGGCCAAGAAGCGTCGCATCATCGCCGTCGTGTCGACGGTGGTCGTCGTTGCGCTCGTCGGAGGTGGTGTGTGGTTCCTCGCGACTCACGACTTCGGCAACGGTGACGCCGCCGCGTCGGAGACACCTCAGCAGGAGGCGGTCGACAAGGCGGAGAACATCCCCACCGAGCTGCACCAGATCCCCAAGCGCCCGCAGGCGCTGCCGGAGAAGGTGAACTGCGAGTACACCAAGGGCCAGGAGCCGGCGGCCAAGGAGAACACCCCGCCCGCGAACGGTGAGCAGCCCGCCACCGGCACGGTCGGCGTCACCCTGGGCACCTCGATCGGCGACCTGAAGCTGACCCTGGACCGCGCGCTCGCGCCGTGCACCGTGAACAACTTCGTGAACCTGGCGAAGCAGAAGTACTTCGACAACACGACCTGCCACCGCCTCACCGTGACCGGCATCCAGGTCCTGCAGTGCGGCGACCCCGGCGGCAACGGCATGGGCGGCCCCGGCTACTCGTTCAAGGACGAGGTCTACCCGGAGATCACCTACGGCCGCGGCGTGCTCGCCATGGCGAACTCGGGCCCGGACACCAACGGCTCGCAGTTCTTCATCGTCTACGGCGACGCCTCGCAGCTCCAGGCGAAGTACAACGTGTTCGGCACGGTCGACCAGGACTCGCTGAAGAAGATCGACGAGGTCGCGAAGACCGGCACGATCTCGCAGTCGCCCGGCCAGGGCGACGGCAAGCCGAAGACCCCGGTCGACATCAAGTCGGCGTTGGTCGCGAACTAACTCTTCACACTTTGCGGAACGGCCCCCGGAGGATCTCCGGGGGCCGTTCCCGCGTTCAGCCCACCAGCCTCCGGCGCCACTCCAGCGGCGTCACGGTGATCGCCCGGCCGGGATCGCCGTTCCAGTCGGCCGCCAGCCCCTCCGCCTCCAGCGCGGCCACGACCTCGGTCCCCACCGCCGCGGTCGTGGCGGCCGAGTCGTCGAACCCGCCGTAGTGCAACGTCAGCCCGTGCCCGGCCGCCTCCGTGCTCTGCGCGTGGAAGTAGACGAACCCGCGGGCGCCGGGCCCCGCCTCGTCGCCGATCTCGGCGTTGCCGCAGGTGCGGCAGCAGGTGAAGTGTTCGCGGGCGACGATCCCGCCCGCGTCCAGCCGGGCGAACGCCCGCGCGAGCCGCTCCGGGTCGGTCTCGCCCTGCCAGGACTCCTGCTCCGCGACCCGCTCCAGCCACAGCCGGTCGGCCAGCGCCCGCGCCTGGTGGCGCGACACGGGCCGCCGGTCGCCGGTCACCAGGTAGTCCTCGGCGACCTCCGCGAGGTCGGCGCGCGAGGCGTAGCCGGCGGCCAGCACCTCGCGGACGCGGCCCTCCAGCTCCCGCCGCTCGTCGTCGGCGAGGTCGAGCGGCGGCACCTCCCGCGCGGGGCCCGCGTCCAACCGAGACCAGGCGAGCCGACCGTCCCAACCGGACTCCCGCCGGGCCCAGCCGACGAGCACCGCGACCACCGTCGCGGGCTCGCCGGCCGTCGCCTCGAAGTAGCCGGAGGCGTCGCGGTGCTCCACCGCGTACTCACCGCCGTGCTCGTGCCAGACCTGCGCGAAGACGTCGGGCAGGTCCGGCACCCGCTGGAGCACCAGGAAGTTGTCGCCGCCGGCGCCGATGCGCCGGACCAGCCCTTCCAGCTCCTGCGCGGACGGGCGGACGTGCCGCTCCGAGTTCTCCGTTCTCACCGTGATGTCGAGCATCCGCCGACTCTGGCACACCACGGGCCGCGATCAGGCCGGAACGAGGTCCCAGAGCTGGTTCGACGCGCCGGTGTACGTCTGCTGCACGATCGGCGCCCCGTTCCCGCTGCCCTGCACCGCGACCGCGAGTCCTGAGTGGGCGAACAGCAGCCGCCAGCCGGCGGTCGGGTTGCCGCGCAACCGGACCGTCTGGTTGATGGCGCCGGTGCGGGAGAACTGGATCAGCTGCACCCCGCTGTTCTGGCTCGACTCCGGCAGGTCGAACGCCTTGCCGGAGTGGCTCGCCACGAGCTCCCAGCCCTGCGCGTTGGCCTCGAAGCGCCACCGCTGGTTCGCGCTGCCGCTGTGCGGCCAGCCGATGATCGGCTCCAGGTCGGCGGTGGACGCGTTGTTCACCGCCAGTTCGAGGTTGGTGCCGCGGTTGCGGACGTTGAAGTACTGCCCCATGACGGGCCACGGCTTGGTGGTGTCGTCCTCGGGCAACGGGATCGCGATGTCGGAGAACCACGTGGCGTCCGCGACGTACTGCTTGTCCATCAGGCCGTCGTAGAACCCGCCCGACGGAGGGCAGTTCACGCCACCGTTGGGGCACACGTCGACGTCGTGCACCGCGTAGGTGCGGAACGTGTCCCGCTTGAACGTGGTGTCCGCGAGCGTCTGGTTCCCGGCCTGGTCGCGGATCGTGTAGTCGCGGTAGTAGACGACCTGCGGGACCGGCGACACGTTCAGCATCGCGGTCTGCACCATGCGCGCCACGGCGACGTGGTCGCGGTGGAAGTAGAAGTTCTCCAGCGCCAGCGAGGGCGTGTTCTGCATCTGCAGATCGCCGGACGGGTCCGTGGTGCGGATGATGTCCGGCTGGAAGTCGGCGATCGCCGCGCGCACGAACGCGATCATCGTGTTCCGGTCCGTCGTCTGGGCGCCGGTGAAGTCGAGCGGCCGCCCGGTGAGCGAGGTGTTGCGCGCGTACAGGTTCCACAGGCGGTTCTCGGGCGCGGTGGCGGTGTCCGGCAGCCGGTTCTCCAGGATGGACACCCGGTTGCCGAGCGTCCACAGGGTCGCCGACAGGTTGCCCGCGCCCACCGCGCAGGCTCTCCACGTCAGCGCTGTCAGGCCGGCGGCCGCCGCGTACGCCTGTCTGATGCCCAGCTCCCGCTCCGTCATGTAGGTCGGGTACGTGTGGTAGTCCGACGCCACGACGAACACGGTGCGGACGGTGTTGCCGTCGCGCAGGTCCTTCATGAGGTCGGGGCTGAGGAACAGCAAGTCGTCGTCGTGGTGCGCGACGATGTTCAGAACTCGTGCCATGGGACGTTTCCCCCGTCTCGGTCGACTTCCTTCGCAGTGGAAGTCCGTCGTCCGGGTGGGAGCATTACGCCTTTTGGCCACATATATCGATTCGAGATCGACCGAGACGGGTACCGCGCGAAATCGTTCCGCCGATCGTGTGAAAGTCAGGGTGAACCGCGTCCACTTTCGACACGAGCCTGGTCAAATGCGCGCGCGACGCAGAGGAGCCTCCCGCCGGAATCCGGCGGGAGGCTCCTGTGGTCTTCCCGAGAAGTGCTTACGAGGCCGAGGTGACGCGGTAGACGTCGTAGACGCCCTCCACGCTGCGCACCGCCTTGAGCACGTGCCCCAGGTGCTTCGGGTCGCCCATCTCGAACGAGAACCGGCTGACGGCCACGCGGTCCCGCGACGTCGTCACGGACGCCGACAGGATGTTCACGCGCTCGTCGGCCAGCACCTTGGTGACGTCCGAGAGCAGCCGGTGCCGGTCGAGCGCCTCCACCTGGATGGCCACCAGGAACACGCTGGAGGCCGACGGCGCCCACTCGACGTCGAGGAGGCGTTCCGGCGACTTCAGCAGCTCGTCGGCGTTCGTGCAGTCGGTGCGGTGCACGGACACGCCGCCACCGCGCGTCACGAAGCCGAGGATGTCGTCGCCCGGTACCGGGGTGCAGCAGCGGGCGAGCTTCACCCACACGTCGCCCGCGTCCTTCACGATCACGCCCGCGTCGCCGGTGGGGCGGCGCCGGGTGACGGTGGACGGGGTGGCGCGGTCGGCCAGCTCCTCCTCGGCGTGGTCGACACCACCGAGCTGCGCGACGAGCCGTTGCACGACGTGGCGGGCACTCGTGTGGCCTTCGCCCACCGCCGCGTACAGCGCGCTCATGTCCGGGTAGTGCAGTTCCTTGGCGAGGGCCTGCATGGAGTCGACCGAGACCAGGCGCTGGATCGGGAGCCCGACGCGCCGGACCTCCTTGGTGATCGCGTCCTTGCCCTGCTCGATCGCCTCTTCCTTGCGCTCCTTGGCGAACCACTGCTTGATCTTCGCCTTGGCCCGCGGGGACGCGACGAAGCTCAGCCAGTCGCGGGACGGGCCCGCGCCCTCCGCCTTGGAGGTGAAGATCTCGACGACCTCGCCGTTCTCGAGCTTGCGTTCGAGAGCGACCAGCCGGCCGTTGACGCGGGCAC
This sequence comes from Lentzea sp., assembly GCF_036380075.1. Taxonomy (NCBI): domain Bacteria; kingdom Bacillati; phylum Actinomycetota; class Actinomycetes; order Pseudonocardiales; family Pseudonocardiaceae; genus Lentzea; species Lentzea sp. The sequence goes on from NZ_DASVFL010000312.1 coordinate 26,271, forward strand.
CTATGCAGCGGTGCCCGACCTCGGTGTGCACGGAGTAGGCGAAGTCGACGGGCGTGGACCCGGTCGGCAGCGTCTCCACGTCGCCCTTGGGCGTGAACACGAAGATCTCGCGCGCGGCGAGGTCCCAGCGCAGCCCCTCGAGGAACTCACCGGGGTCCGCGGCTTCCCGCTGCCAGTCGAGGAGCTGGCGCATCCACGCCATCTCGTCGATCTCGACGGACTTGCCGTTGTGCGTGCCCTTGGTCTCCTTGTAGCGCCAGTGCGCCGCGATGCCGTACTCGGCCCGCTGGTGCATCTCCGAGGTGCGGATCTGCACCTCGAGGGGCTTGCCGTCGGGACCGATGACGGTCGTGTGCAGCGACTGGTACACGCCGAACCGCGGCTGCGCGATGTAGTCCTTGAACCGCCCCGGCATCGGCTGCCACGCGGCGTGGACGACACCCATGGCGGCGTAGCAGTCCCGCACCTCGTCGACCAGGATCCGCACGCCCACGAGGTCGTGGATGTCGTCGAAGTCCCGGCCGCGGACGATCATCTTCTGGTTGATCGAGTAGTAGTGCTTGGGCCGCCCCTCGACCTTCGCGACGATCCGCGCGCCCTCGAGCTGGGACGTCAGCTCCTCGACGACGGTCCGCAGGTACGTATCGCGACTCGGCGCGCGCTTCGCGACCAGGCGGACGATCTCGTCGTACTTCTTCGGCTGCAGGATCGCGAACGCGAGGTCCTCCAGCTCCCACTTGACGGTCGCCATGCCGAGCCGGTGCGCCAGCGGTGCGAGCACCTCGAGCGTCTCGCGGGCCTTACGGGCCTGCTTCTCGGGCGGCAGGAACCGCATGGTGCGCATGTTGTGCAGCCGGTCGGCCAGCTTGATGACGAGGACGCGCGGGTCCTTCGCCATCGCGATCACCATCTTGCGGATGGTCTCGGCCTCGGCCGCTGCCCCCAGCTTGACCTTGTCGAGCTTCGTGACGCCGTCGACCAGCCGGGCGACTTCCTCGCCGAAGTCCTCTTTCAGCTGGTTGAGCGAGTAGTCGGTGTCTTCCACGGTGTCGTGCAGCAGCGCGGCCACCAGCGTCGTGGTGTCCATGCCCAGCTCGGCGAGGATCGTCGCCACGGCGAGCGGGTGGGTGATGTACGGGTCGCCGGACTTGCGGCGCTGCGGGCGGTGCTTCTCCTCGGCGACGTCGTAAGCGTGCTGCAGAAGCGCCAGATCGGCCTTGGGATGGAGGTCACGGTGCACGGCGGCGAGAGGTTCGAGGACCTGCTTCACCGGGGCCGCACGTTGGGCGGTGATGCGCCGCGCCAGGCGGGCGCGCACACGCCGGGTAGCCGACGGTTGAACAACCGTCGCAGCGGGTTCGGTGTCTTGACTCAACCCCACGCTCCTCGGGTCTCGCGAGTACCGAGGATAACGCGTTCACGCTGACGAAACTTCCGATGGCGCGCTGAGCGGCACAGCTCACACGGTGAACGCCGCCCTGACTTCCGTTCCGCCGATCAGGCGACGCTCTCCACGAACGCCCGCCAGGCGTGCCCCGAGAACACCAGGACCTCACCCCGAGTCGCCTTCGAGTCCCGCACGAGCGCGTCCGCGCAGGCGGTGGAGAGCGACACCTCGACGCA
>NZ_DASVFL010000313.1:0-9207 GCF_036380075.1 Lentzea sp.
CCTGTTGTTTCGTCACCGTGGCGTTAGCCGTGTGGCAGGCTGCGTGTCCGTGATCGACGACTTCGCGAAGAACTACCTGCACGGCGACCTGCGTGAGCTCCGCGAGGTGGTGCTGTGGAAGCTCGACGGTCTGTCCGAGGCGGACGTGCGGCGTCCGGTGGTGGCGTCCGGGACGAACCTGCTCGGTCTGGTGAAGCACCTGACGTTGTCGGAGTCGCGGTACTTCGGTGAGGTGTTCGGGCGGCCGTTCCCGGAGCCGTTGCCGCGGTGGGACGACTTGTCGGCGCGTGGTGCGGACATGTGGGCGACTGATGAGGAGTCGCGTGAGGACGTCGTGGGTCGTTATCGGCGCGTGTGGGCGCATTCGGACGCGACGATTTCCGCTCTTGCGGTGGATGCTCCCGGTCATGTGCCGTGGTGGCCGCGTCCTGAGGTGATGTTGTTCAACGTGCTGGTGCACGTGGTGACGGAGACGGCTCGGCACGCGGGGCACGCGGACATTCTGCGGGAGTTGCTGGACGGTGCGACCGGTGAGGGCCGCTGACCTGGGTTTTTGTGCTACTCCCCCAGGTCAGGTGTGCAGGCCGCGCAGGAGGGTGGCGAGGTAGCGGCGTGCGGTGGGGAGCCGGTCGGTGGCGTTGTCGCCGTGGACGTAGGTGGCGTAGGCGATGCCGCACATGAGTGGGACGAGGTCGCCGTCGGCGAGGTCGGGGCGGATGGCTCCGGTGTCGCGGGCGCGGGTGAGCAGTTGGGCGCCGAGGTCGAGGATGCGGTGTTTGAGCTGGGTGGTGGCGGTGAGGACGTCGGCGGCGGAGGCGGACACCTTGGCGAGGGCCGGGTCGCTCACCTGTGCTTCGACGAGGCGGGTGAGGTAGCCGGCGAGGGCTCGCCAGGGGTCGTCGTCGTGGAGTGCTTGTTCGCCGTGGGTGGCGAGTGCTTCGAGGCGGGGTGTGGCGACGGTCTCGAGGAGTGCTTCGGTGGTCGGGAAGTGCCGGTAGACCGTGCCGACGCCGAGTTCCGCGCGGCGTGCGACGTCGTTGAGCTGCAGCGGGGTGCCTTCGTCGACGAGTTCTCTGGCGACGGTGACGATGCGGTCCCAGTTGCGGGCGGCGTCCTTTCGCTGCGGGGTCATGGGTCCAGCCTAATTGGATACCTCATCCGTTACGCGGTGGAGTGGTGCGTGCTTTTCGCTGAGTGCGCGGACGGCGTGGACGGTGCGGGGGTCGGTGGCGGTTTTGGTGGGTGTGACGGGGGTGCTGTGGCGTCCGATGACGGTGCCGGTGGGGAGGGTGTCGTCGGTGGCGGCGCGGAGTGAGGGTTGTGCGGCGAGGGCGGCGGGCCGGGAGGTGGCGCGTTGGAAGGTGCGCAGGACGAGGGGCCAGAACAGGCGCAGGGCGGGCGAGACGATCTGGGGTGTGCGGGAGCTGCCGTCGGTCATGTCGGTGTCGGCGCCTCCGGGGTCGGCGGCGAGGACGGTGATGCCGCTCCCCCTCGCCCGCAGTCGTTGGGCGAGGTCGAGGGTGTAGGTGAGGTTGGCGAGCTTGGCGCGTCCGTACCAGTGGAAGCCGTAGTAGCCGCCGGGTGGTTCGACGGTGTCGAAGGTTTTCTTGGCGACGATGACGGCGCTGGAGGTGACGTTGACGATGCGTCGGGTGATGACGGGCAGGAGGAGTTCAGTGAGCAGGTAGGGCGAGAGGTGGTTGACGACGAAGGTGGCTTCGACGCCGTCGAGTTCGGTGTGGTCGGGGTACATGGCGCCGACGTTGTTGACGAGGAGGTCCAGCTCCCCTTCGGCGGCGATGGTGGCGGCGAGTGCGCGTACCTGGTCGAGTGAGGCGAGGTCGGCTTGGAGGAAGCGGGCGGGCTCCCCTGCTTCGGCGTTGATCTTTTCGACGGCTTGTGCGCCGCGTTCGGGGTTGCGGCCGACGACGGTGACGGCGTAGCCGGCTCGGGTGAGTCCGAGGGCGGTGTGGAGTCCGATGCCGCCGGTGGCGGCGGTGACGACTGCTTTGGGTGTCATGACGACCTTCAATCCGGATAGGGATTCCACTTCCGCTTCTGACGCTAGCACATCCGGATGAGGTATCCGCTTGTGTGTGGTGCAGAATCCGCGCCGTGGATCTCGGGGTGGTCGGTCAGGCGGCGGGCATGTTCGCGGTGACGAACGTCGACGACCTGGTGATCCTCGCGTTGTTCTTCTCCCGCGCCCGTTCGGTGTGGCAGGTAGTGGCGGGCCAGTACCTGGGCTTCGCCGGGATCCTCGCCGTGGCGGTGCTGGGTGCGCTGGGCGCGTCGCTGCTGCCCGAGCAGTTCCGCCCGTGGCTGGGTCTGATCCCCCTGGCGCTGGGGTTGAAGGCGGCCTGGTCGCTGTGGCGCGATTCCGGCGGCGACGACGAGCCGGCCGAGGCTCCGGGGCTGCTCGCGGTGGCCGGGGTGACGCTGGCGAACGGCGGCGACAACATCGGTGTCTACGTGCCGGTGTTCACCGTGGCGGACTCGTTGTGGCTGTACGTGGTGGTGTTCCTGCTGCTGGTGGGCGTGTGGTGCCTGGCGGGCTGGTTCCTGGCCTCGCGGCAGGTGGTGGCGGGGGCGCTGGCGAAGTGGGGGCACGTCGCGTTGCCGGTGGTGCTGGTCGTGATCGGCCTGCTGGTGCTGTTCTCGGGCTGACGCCCGGTCAGGCGGGCCACTGCGGCAGCGGCCGGGCCGGGTCGTGCACGGCGGCTTCGAGGGAGGCCGCGATGGAGGTCAGCTCCCCTTCGGTGAGGTCGCGCTCCCCCACGTGCCGCAGGATCTCGGTCCGGGAGCACACCACCACGGCGCCGGTGTGGCCGCCGAGCTCGGCGGCGGCGACGATCGCGGTCCGGCCGTGGTGCACGACCAGGACCGGGTCGGGCGTGTCGGTGTAGAGCAGCCGCTCGATGTCGCGCCCGGTGATGGCCATGCTCAGTCTTGTACGGCTCGCGTGTACCGGGCCGCAAGAGAGCGAACGTGTGCCACGAGCTCGGGTGGTGAGGTGACCTCGAAGTCGAAGCCGAGCATGCCGATCCACACGGCGAGGTTCTCGACGGAGTCGGAGCCGGTGACGAGCACGCACGAGTCGTCGTCGACGGCCTCGACGGTGCCGATCGTGGAGTTGATGCGGGCGGCGACGGCGGCCGCGGGTGCGTGGACGGTGACGCGGGCCTGGAAGCGCCAGGCGGCGGAGGCGACGCGGGAGGCGACGAACGTGGTGGCGTCGAAGGTGCGGGCGGTGAAGCGCGGGCCGTGCGGCGGGGTGGGCGGGGTGATGCGGTCGACGCGGAAGCTGCGCCAGTCGGCGCGGTCGAGGTCCCAGGCGACGAGGTACCAGCGGCGGCCCCAGTTGACGAGGCGGTGGGGTTCGACGCGGCGGCGGGTCGGGACGCCGTCGTGGGAGCGGTAGTCGAAGCGGATGGTCTCGCTGTCGCGGGTGACGGCGGCGAGGGTGGTGAGCAGCTCCGGGTCGAGGGCGGGGGCGGCGTGGTCGCGCGGGACCTGTTCGACGTGTTCGAAGGCGGAGACGCGGTGGCGCAGGCGGGAGGGCAGGACCTGTTCGAGTTTGAGCAGGGCGCGCAGGGAGACCTCCTCCAGGCCGGTGACGGGGGCGGTGCGCAGGGCCACGGCGACGGCGACGGCCTCGTTGTCGTCGAGCAGCAGCGGGGGCAGTTCGGCGCCGGCGCCGAGGCGGTAGCCGCCGAAGGAGCCGGTGGTGGCGTTGACCGGGTAGCCGAGCTCGCGCAGGCGGTCGACGTCGCGGCGGACGGTGCGGGGGCTGATGCGCAGTTCGTCGGCGAGTTCGCTGCCCTGCCAGTCGCGGCGGGACTGGAGCAGTGCGAGCAGGCGCAGCAGGCGGGCCGAGGTTTCCAGCATGCCGCGAACTTTAGGACAGGGGCTGGCCGCAAGGCCCGTTAGCCTCGGGTTATGACGGAGATCAGGGAGTTCCGGGTCGCGGTCGACGAGGCGGACGTCGACGAGTTGCTGCTGCGGCTGGCGCGGACGCGGTGGACGGACCAGGTGCCGGGTGCGGGGTCGCGGTACGGCGACGACGTGGCGGACGTGCGGGAGGTGGCGCGGTACTGGGCCGAGGAGTTCGACTGGCGGGCGGTCGAGGCGCGGCTCAACTCCTACCCGCAGTTCCTCACCGAGATCGACGGTACCGGCGTGCACTTCCTGCACGTCCGCAGCGCCAACCCGGAGGCGTTGCCGGTGGTGCTGATCCACGGCTGGCCGGGGTCGGTCATGGAGTTCGTCGACGTCATCGAGCACCTGCGGGAGGACTTCCACCTGGTGATCCCGTCGATCCCCGGTTTCGGTTTCTCCGGGCCGACCACCGGCACGGGCTGGCACTCGGGGCGGATCGCGGCGGCGTTCGCGGAGCTGATGGCGCGCCTGGGCTACGAGCGGTACGGGGTGCACGGCAACGACGCCGGGGCGCTCATCGGGCCGGAGATGGGACGCGTCGATCCCGAGCACGTGGTGGGGGTGCACGTCACGCAGATCTTCTCGTTCCCGTCGGGCGACCCGGCGGAGATGGAAGGCCTCACGCAGGACGACCACCGGCGGCTGGGCGTGCTGCAGAACTTCTGGGAGTCGATGTCGGGGTATGCGAAGCTGCAGCAGTCGCGGCCGCAGAACGTCGCGTTCGCGCTCGCCGACTCCCCCGCCGGGCAGCTGGCGTGGACGATGCAGCTGATGGGCGAGCCGGCGGTGACGCGGGACTTCCTGCTGGCGAACGTGTCGATCTACTGGTTCACCACCACGGCCGGGTCGTCGGCGCGGCTGTACTACGAGGACGCTCACCGCGAGGACGCCCCGCACGGGCCGACGACGTTCCCGATGGGGGTCGCGGTCTTCCCCGACGACTTCCAGACCATCCGGCGCTTCGCCGAGCGCGATCACCACAACCTGGTGCACTGGTCGGAGTTCCCGACCGGCGGCCACTACTCGGGGCACGACTCCCCCGCGCTGCTCGCCGGTGATCTGAAGGTGTTTTTCGCGAAGATGTAGGTCATCCCCCGGTATGGCTCAGTGGGTGGAAGCAGGTCTGTGGGGGTTGGCCGGCGGCGGCGCGCTCGTGGTGGGCGCGCTCGTCGCCTGGTTCGTGCGGGTGCCGCGGGACGTGGTGGCCGTGGTGATGGCGTTCGGTGCCGGTGTGCTGACGGCGGCCGCGGCGTTCGAGCTGGTGGACGAGGCCGAGCGCCGGGGCGGGCTGGCGGCCACCGCGGCCGGGTTCGCGGGTGGTGCGCTGGTGTACGTGCTGGCCAACGTGGCGCTGGCGCGGCTGGGTGCGCGGCACCGCAAGCGCAGCAGCAACCAGCCGTCGGAGAGCGACCAGGCGGGCAGCGGCACGGCGATCGCGGTCGGCGCGCTGCTCGACGGCGTCCCGGAGTCGGTCGTGCTCGGTGTGGGGCTGATCGGGGGCGGCGGGGTCGGGGTGGCGATGCTCGCCGCGGTGGTCATCTCGAACGTCCCGGAGGGACTGTCCAGTGTGGCCGGCATGAAGCAGGCGGGCCGCGGTCCCGGGTACGTGTTCGGGGTGTGGGGTGTGATCGCGGTGCTGAGCGGGCTGTCCGCGGCGTTGGGGAACCTGCTGCTCGACGGGGCGTCGCCGCAGGTCATCGCGGTGATCACGGCGGTGGCGGCCGGGGCGATCCTGGCGATGATCGCCGACACGATGATCCCGGAGGCCTTCGAGCGCACCCGTCTGTACACGGGTCTGTGCCTGACGGCCGGGTTTCTCACGGCGTTCGTGGTGGAGCGCCTGGGCTGACCGGCCCGTGGCGATCGGTGGGCTCCACGACGAGGACCACGCACTCTAGGCGCGCCAGACGGTGGCGCTGCGGGTCTCGGTGCTCTCCAGCGTCAACGGCACCGGGACCTCGTAGCGCGCGCACCGTGCGAACCGGTCCCGCGGCAGGTGCGCGCGGTCGGGGTCGCCGAGCAGCACCAGCGCTCCCCGTGCCGCGGCCCTGGTGAGGAACGGCAGCACGAGCGCGGTGATCTCGGCGTCGTAGAAGACGTCCCCGGCGAGCACGACGTCGGCGCCGTGGGCGTCGCTGTCGAGCTGGTCGCCGGGCAGTGTCGTGACGGCGACGCCGTTGGCGGAGGCGTTGAGCTGGACCGCGGTGAGCGAGAGCGGGTCGATGTCGTTGGCGGTCACCGAGTCGGCGCCGGCCAGCGCGGCGGCGATCGCGACGAGGCCCGACCCGGACGCGAGGTCGAAGACCTTCCGGTCGCGCACCAGGCCGGGGTGGTCGAGCAGGTGTCGGGCCAGCGCCTGGCCGCCCGCCCACGGGAACGCCCAGAACGGCGGCTGGTCGTGGTCGGTCAGCTCCCACAGGTCCATCGCCTCGACCGCGCTGTGCAGCACCACCTCGGGCACCAGCGGCACCGGGGCGAGAGTGGTGTTGGCGAGCACGAAGTCGGACAGCGCAGGCGCGGACATGACGGAGAAGCTTAGGGGCCCGGGCGTGGCGGGCCGCAGAGTCGAAAGGCCATAGCGCACTCCTCGGGCGTGTCACGTTCCGCCGGTGACGCGCAGGATCGCGCCGGTGGCGTAGGAGGCCTCGTCGGAGAGCAGCCACGCGATGGCGTTCGCGATCTCGTCGGCCTCGCCGGGGCGGCCCAGCGGCACGCGGTCGGCGACGCGGTCGGGGCGGTCGGGCTGGCCGGAGAGCCGGTGGATGTCGGTGCGGATGGTGCCGGGTTGCACGCAGTTGACGCGGATCCCGCGCGGCGCGAGCTCCTTGGCCAGGCCGATCGTCATCGCGTCCACGGCCGCCTTGGTCGCCGCGTAGTGCACGTACTCCCCCGGGCTGCCCAGCGTCGCCGCGCCGGAGGACACGTTGACGATGCAGCCGCGGGTCATCCGCCGCGCGGCCTCCCGTGCCACGAAGAACGCGCCGACGACGTTGACGTCCACCACGCGCCGCAGGTCCTCGGTGCGCAGGTCGGCCAGCGGCCCGGACGGGGAGGTGATGCCGGCGTTGTTGACCACTCCGGTGGTGTCGTCCCCGGCGGCGTCGAACAGCCGTGCCACGTCGTGCTCGTCGGCGGTGTCGGCCCGCACCGCGAGCACCCCGAGCTCGTCGCTCAGCCGCTGCGCCTCGTCGGCGGCCTGGCGGTAGCTGATCACGACCCGATGGCCGTCGCGCACGAGCCTGCGCGCGGTCGCGGCACCGATACCCCGGCTTCCGCCGGTGATCACCGTTGTCATGCCGCCCACTCTAGCCATATATTCGGTGCCGAGTATTCGGGAGCGGACATGTCTTTCAAGCGTACGAACCCGCTGGCCCTGGCGGTGCTGGCCTTGCTGGCGGAACGGCCGATGCACCCCTACGAGATGGCGCAGACCATGCGGGAACGCCACCAGGAGGAGGTCGTCAAGCTCAACTACGGCTCGCTCTACACCGTGGTCGAGTCGCTGGCCAAGCACGAGCTGATCACCGCGAGCGCCACCCGGCGGGCCGGCAACCGGCCCGAGCGCACCGTCTACTCCGTCACCGCCGCCGGCACCGCGGAGCTGCACGACTGGCTGCGCGAGCTGATCGCCGTGCCCGCGAAGGAGTACCGGCGGTTCGAGGCCGGGATCTCGATGGTCGGCCTGCTGCCCCCGCCCGACGCGCTCGCCGTCGTGCAGCGGCGGTGCGCGGCCGTGGACGAGCAGCTCACCGCGCTGGCCGTGCTGCTGGAGCGGCTCGCGGGCATGGGGCTGCCGCAGCTGGCGTGGATCGAGCTCGACTACCGGCTGGCGATGCTGCGCGCCGAACGCGCCTGGCTGACCTGGTTCGCCACCGCCACCCGCGACGGCACCGTCGGCGGGTACGAGCACTGGGAGGACGCGCACCGATGAGACTGCTCTTCGAAGTGCAGGGCGTCGTGCACGCGCCGCTGGAGACCGTGCGCGCACGGATGTTCGCCGACGCCGGGGTGTCCGGCTCGCACCGGCTCGTCGACCGCGACGCCGGCGTCATCGCCTCCTGGGGCGACTGGTGGTACCGCGGCGAGGACTCGCTGCACCCCCATCCCGAGGGCGCGCTGCTCGTGCACCGCGTCTACAACATCGCACCGCAGGGCAACTGGGCTCCCTACCTCGCGAACAAGCTGTTCGTCGGCTACCGCGCCCGCCTGCGGGCTTCGCTGCGGCAGCGGATCGCGCAGCTCGAAGCCCCCAGCTGACCGCTGCCCCGGCGGGACGACCGTGTTTCGGCTTCGCCGGTTCGGTGAAGCCCCCGCCGTGACGACGGACAGCAGGACCTGCGATGCCCAAGATCACACCGGACAGGTAAGGGTGACCTTAGTCATCACCCGAACGGCCGTATAGAGTGTGCAGATGAGGTGCTCGACACTCTCCGGCTTCGCGGGCGAACCCCTGGCCGGCACGGCCGCGACCGCGACGGCGTGGCTGTGCCTGGAGCAGTCCGGCCCGTGGGGACGCGACGCCCTGACCGAAAGCCACCTCGACCCGGAGCTGGGCGCCGAACTGGCCCGCCGCGCCGCCGGCACCGGTGTGCGCATCCTGCTGATCCGCCGCCCCGGCCGCCACGCCGACGACCACGTCCCCGCGCGCCGCCGCCTGTACCTGGCCTCGACGAAGCCCGGCGCGTCCTGGCTGGAGCAGGCCGACCTCGCCTCCCCCGAGGAAGCCCTCGAGCTCGACTTCGAGGCACTGGGCGCCGGCCGGTCGACCGCGTTCGGCACGCCGGTCCACGACCCGTTGCTGCTGATCTGCACCAACAGCAAACGCGACGTCTGCTGCGCCCTGTACGGCCGCCCGATCGCCACCGCCCTGAACCTCTGGGAGTGCACGCACACCGGCGGCCACCGCTTCGCCCCCACCGGAGTGCTGCTGCCCACCGGTCACCTGTACGGGCGCATCGACCACCGGCTGGCGGAACGCGTCGTGACGGAGGGCATCCTCGCCGACCGCTGCCGGGGCCGCTCCTGCTTCACCCCGCGAGGCCAGGTCGCCGAGGTCGCCGTGCGGGAACGGATCGGCGAGACCCGCGACGTGCTGACGGTCGTGGCGGAGACCCCGGACTCGGCGACCGTGCGGCACGCCGACGGGCGCGAGTGGCGGGTGGGACTGGCCGAGCAGCCGGTGCCGCCGCGGCCGGCGAGCTGCGGGAAGTCCCCCGACATCGCGGTCGCGCTGGTGGCGACGGCGATCGACCAGCTGGTGAAGGTGCG
>NZ_DASVFL010000314.1:0-37491 GCF_036380075.1 Lentzea sp.
TCTGTTGGGGACGCTGTTCGGGCTGTTCTCTGAGGGTTCCCCGGTTGCGGGCGGTGACCTTGCGTTGCGTGCTTCCACCTGGGGGCGCTGCCCCCAGACCCCCGGCAATCTGATCGGGGGCACCGCGCCCCGAGCGGGTTGATGGCACGCCTGTTGCGTTGGGCGGCCGGCGGTTGCGTAGGTAGTTGCGTTGCGGTGGGTGCCTCGTCCCAAGCCGCACCAAGAGCGAGCCACGTCTGAGGGGGTATGTCAAACGGCCGAAAAGCGTGGCCGTTTGACATACCCCCTCAGACGCAGCAAGAGCTGTGGCGCGACTCGTGACGGGGCACCCACCGCTAGAGCTTCGCTCAAAAGCCAAGACCAAAAGCAAGAGCCAAGACTGCTCGCCTTCGGCTTCGCGTTGCTAGTTGGTTCTGCGCGGGCTGCTGCCCAGGCCGCCTGGTTTCGATCCGTTGAGGACTGTCCCCTCCGGATAGCCGAGCGGCAGGAACATCCAGACGTCGTCCCAGCGTTCGTCGCCCACCGCGATCGCGTTCGGCATGCGGCCGCACTCCCGGAAGCCGATGCGTTCGTACAGTTCGATGGCGCCGTGGTTGTTGCCGCGCACGCCGAGCATCGCGATCTCGAACCCGGCCGACCGTGCGTGGTCCACTAGGCCTTGCACCACCAAGTTTCCGAGGCCCAGGCCGCGGGCCGACGGGTGGGCCATGATCTGCTGGATTTCCACGCGGTGCTGGAAGACGGCGGTGCTGCCGCGGCGCCATAGGCCCACGGCTCGGACTGCACCGTCCACAACGGCGGTGACGAAGGCCGCGTTGCCGTCGCGGACCTGTTTGAGGACCGTGTCCAGCCAGGTCGAGATGCGGTCGTAGGTCGGGGGCTCGTGGTAGCCGACTGCTCCGCCTGCCGCCACCACGTCGTGCACGACTGCGCGGATCTCGGCGCGGAGGTGGTCGTCGGCTTCCGAGAGCCAGCGGAGTTCCGGCATGGGGCGATCGTAATTGCGTCGAAAATTGTCAGACCTGTTGGCTAACGTCGGGGCGGTGGAGAACCTCGTCGAGGCCAAGGCTCTGACCAAGCAGTTCGGGGATTTCGAGGCCGTGCGCGGTATCGATGTCGAGGTGCGGCGGGGGGAGGCGTTCGGGTTCCTCGGGCCCAACGGGGCCGGGAAGTCGTCGACCATGCGGATGATCTCGTGCGTGTCCGGGAGGTCGGGTGGGGACCTCGCTGTGCTCGGCATGGATCCGGACCGGGACGGGCCCAAGATCCGGGCTCGGCTCGGGGTGGTGCCGCAGCTCGACAACCTCGACACCGAGCTGACGGTTCGGCAGAACCTGCAGATCTACGGGCGGTACTTCGGGATGTCCCGGGCCAGGTGCCGGGAGAAGGCCGAGGAGCTGCTGGAGTTCGCGCAGCTCACCGATCGGGCGAACCACGAGGTCGAGCCGCTGTCCGGGGGCATGAAGCGGCGGCTCACGATCGCGCGGTCGCTGGTCAACGACCCCGAGCTGCTGCTGCTCGACGAGCCGACGACCGGGTTGGACCCGCAGGCGCGGCACCTGTTGTGGGACAGGCTGTTCCGGTTGAAGCAGGACGGCGTCACGCTCATCATCACCACGCACTACATGGACGAGGCGGAGCAGCTGTGCGACCGGCTCGTCGTCATGGACGGCGGGCGGATCGCGGCCGAGGGGTCGCCCAGCGAGCTGATCAGCCGGTACTCCACCAAGGAGGTGCTGGAGCTGCGGTTCCAGCCGGGGGCCGAGAAACCGGATCTCGAACGGTTCGCCGAGAGGGTGGAAGTGCTGCCGGACCGGTTGTTGCTGTACACGCGGGACGGCGAGCACACGCTCGCCAAGGTGCACGAGAGCGGTGTCCAGCCCGTGCAGAGCCTGGTGCGGCGCAGTTCGCTGGAGGACGTGTTCCTGCGGCTCACCGGCCGGACGTTGGTGGACTGATGGAGACGTTGAGGGCCTCCTGGTTCGGGTTCGAGAAGTCCTGGACGTGGTACCGGCGCAACTGGCGGGCCACGGCGGTGTCGAGCTTCCTCACGCCGGTGCTGTTCCTCGTGGCGCTCGGGCTGGGGTTCGGGTCGCAGGTGCAGTCGACGGCGCTGATCGGGGGCGTGCCGTACCTGCAGTACCTCGCGCCCGCGCTCGTCGTGGTGTCGGCGGTGCAGGGGGCGACGTTCGAGTCGACGTTCCCCGTCATGTCGCAGTTCATGTGGCAGAAGTCGTTCGTCGCGATGGTCGCCACGCCGATCACGCCGGCGCAGGTGCTCTACTCGCAGGTGATGTGGATCGGTTCGCAGCTGCTCGTGCGGGCCGCGGTGTTCGTGGGCATCGCGTTCGCCCTCGGTGCGGCGGCGGGGCCGGGGATCCTGCTGGCGATCCCGCTCGCGACGCTGGCGGGGCTGGCGTTCAGCGCGCCGCTGGTCGCCTACAGCGCGACGCTGGAGAAGCCGGACGCGTTCAACAACATCTTCCGGTTCGTGCTGATGCCGATGACGTTGTTCACCGGCGCGTTCTTCCCGGTCAGCCAGCTGCCGCAGTGGCTGCTGCCGGTCGTGTGGCTGACGCCGTCGTGGCACGGCATCGAGCTCGCCCGCGGGCTGACGTTCGGCACGATGGGTGTCCTCCCGGCGCTGGGGCACATCGCGTACCTCGGGGCGCTGGTCGCCGCGGGCGTCGCGCTCGGCGTGAAGTTCTTCCACCGAAGGCTGGCGGTGTGACGTGACGCAGACTCTGGACCGCGCCGGTCAGGCGAAACCCGCGAGCGTCGGGTTGCTGTGGCGCGTGATCCCGCCGGGGCTCTACGGGCGCAGGGCGAGCATGCTCGTCGAACGGTCCGCCGTCGTGAACCGGCGGGCGTGGTTCGTGCTGGTCGGCGGGGCGTTCGAGCCGCTGCTGTTCCTGTGGTCGCTGGGCCTCGGGTTCGGGCAGATGGTCTCGTCGGTCGCCGGGCCGGACGGGCGGCCGATCAGCTACGCGGCGTTCGTCGCGCCCGCGCTGCTGGCGGCGTCGGCCATGAACGGCGCCGTGTACGACGCGACGTTCAACGTGTTCTTCAAGTTCAAGTACGTGAAGCTCTACGACGCCATGCTCACGACCCCGATGGGGCCGATGGACATCGCGATCGGCGAGATCTCGTGGGCGTTGCTGCGCGGCGGCCTGTACTCGGCGGGGTTCCTCGCCGTGATGCTCGGGATGGGGCTCATCGCCTCGCCGTGGGCGTTGCTGGCGCTGCCCACGGCGCTGCTGGTGGCGTTCGCGTTCGCGGCGGTGGGCATGGCGGCGACCACGTTCATGAGGTCGTGGCAGGACTTCGACCTCGTGCAGCTCGCGGTGCTGCCGTTGTTCCTGTTCTCGACCACGTTCTACCCGCTGTCGGTCTACCCCGGCTGGCTGCAGGCGGTGGTCAGCTGGACGCCGCTCTACCACGCCATCGAACTGATGCGCGGGCTCACGCTCGGCGTCGTGGGCTGGGGGATGCTCGGCCACCTCGCCTACTTCGCGGTGCTCGCGGCCGTCGGCACGGTGGTGGCCGCGCGGCGGCTCGGAAAGCTGTTGCTGGACTGATCAAAGTGCCCGGTGGCACGCGATTCGGCCCCTCCCCGGAGGGGCCGTTACTCTGGTCGCGTGAGTGTCGAGTCTGTTTTCCCCAGGTTGGAGCCACTGCTGCCGCGGATCTCGAAGCCGGTGCAGTACGTCGGCGGGGAGCTCAACGCGACCGTCAAGGACTGGGACGCCGCGTCCGTGCGCTGGGCTTTGATGTACCCCGACGCCTACGAGGTCGGACTGCCCAACCAGGGCGTCATGATCCTCTACGAGATCCTCAACGAGCTGCCGGACGTGCTCGCGGAGCGCACCTACGCCGTGTGGCCGGACCTCGAGAAGCTCATGCGTGAGCACGACGTCCCGCAGTTCACGGTCGACGGCCACCGCCCGCTGAAGGCGTTCGACCTGATGGGCATCAGCTTCGCGACGGAGCTGGGCTACACGAACATGCTCACGGCGCTGGACCTCGCCGGCATCCCGCTGCACGCCGCCGACCGCACCGAGGACGACCCGATCGTGGTCGCGGGCGGGCACGCGGCGTTCAACCCGGAGCCGATCGCGCAGTTCGTGGACGCGGCCGTGCTCGGCGACGGCGAGGAAGCCGTCCTCGAGATCACTGAGATCGTGAAGAACTGGAAGGCCGAGGGCTGTCCCGGCGGCCGCGACGAGGTGCTGACCAGGCTCGCCGAGACCGGTGGCGTGTACATCCCGCGCTTCTACGACGTGGAGTACCTGCCCGACGGCCGCATCCAGCGCGTCGTGCCGAACCGCGACCGCGTGCCGTACCGCGTGTTCAAGCGGACCACGATGGACCTCGACGCGTGGCCGTACCCGAAGCAGCCGCTGGTGCCGCTCGCCGAGAGCGTCCACGAGCGGATGAGCGTCGAGATCTTCCGCGGCTGCACGCGCGGCTGCCGCTTCTGCCAGGCGGGCATGATCACCCGCCCGGTGCGCGAGCGGTCCATCGAGGGCATCGGGGCCATGGTCCAGAAGGGCCTGGAGGCCACCGGCTTCGAAGAGGTCGGCCTGCTGTCCCTGTCGAGCGCCGACCACAGCGAGATCGCCGAGATCACCAAGGGCCTCGCCGACCGCTACGAGGGCACCAACACGGGCCTGAGCCTGCCGAGCACGCGCGTCGACGCGTTCAACATCGACCTCGCGAACGAGCTGTCCCGCAACGGACGGCGCTCGGGCCTCACCTTCGCCCCCGAGGGCGGCAGCGAGCGGATGCGCCGCGTCATCAACAAGATGGTGTCCGAGGAGGACCTCATCCGGACGGTGTCGGCCGCGTTCTCCAACGGCTGGCGGCAGGTCAAGCTGTACTTCATGTGCGGCCTGCCGACCGAGGAGGACGAGGACGTCCTGCAGATCGCGGAGATGGCGAAGAACGTCATCCGCGCCGGACGCCAGGCCAGCGGCCGCAACGACGTCCGCTGCACCATCTCGATCGGCGGGTTCGTGCCCAAGCCGCACACGCCGTTCCAGTGGGCCCCGCAGTGCGACCCGGACACCGTCGACGACCGCCTGCGCAAGCTCCGCGAGGCCGTCAACGCCGACCGCAGCCTCGGCCGCAACATCGGCATGCGCTACCACGACGGCAAGCCCAGCCTCATCGAAGGCCTGCTCAGCCGCGGTGACCGCCGCATCGGCAAGGTCATCGAGGCCGTGTGGCGCGACGGCGGCCGGTTCGACGGCTGGAGCGAGCACTTCAGCTACGACCGCTGGACCGCCAAGGCCGCCGAACAGCTCGAACCGCTCGGCGTCGACCTCGCCTGGTACACGACCCGCGAGCGCGAGGAGCTGGAGGTCCTGCCCTGGGACCACCTCGACTCGGGCCTCGACAAGGAATGGCTCTGGGCCGACTGGCAGGACGCGCTCGACGAGCGCGAGCAGGACGACTGCCGCTGGACCCCGTGCTTCGACTGCGGTGTCTGCCCGGCCATGGGCACGGACATCGAGGTCGGCCCGACGGGCCGCAAGCTGCTGCCGATCTCCCCGGTCGGCGTCGGCTCACCGGTGAAGAACCCGGCGCTCACGCAGTAGAGGGAAGATCGAGGTCGGGGCCCGCGCGAGCGGGCCCTACTTCGTGACGGCGGCCAGCGCGTCGACCAGGCCGTGGCCGTAGAACGAGTTGTACTCCGAGTAGCCCGTGCAGAACGCGTCCTGCACACCCGTGCCGTTGAGGTCGTAGTCGGCCGGGCACGCCAGCGTCTCCGCCTGCGCGTTCAGCATCCGCCCCAGCGACACCGCGTCGGTGTCCGGGTGCACGGACGCGATCAGCGCCGCCACCCCCGACACGTGCGGCGCGGCCATCGACGTGCCGCACGAGTGGTCGTAGCCGGTGGGCACGGTCGAGAGCACGCACCCGCCCGGCGACCGCGTGCTGCCGCCCGGCGCCGTCACGTCGATCGCGCCCAGCCCGTACGAGCTGTACCCGGCCTTGGTCTTCGTCGAGTCCACCGCCGACACGCCGACCACGTTCTTGAGCTGCGCCGGCAGCACCACGCACGTCGAGTCGACCGGACGGGTCTGCGCGTCGCCGTTCGTCGGCGAGACCGAGTCACGGCTGGTGCGGGCCAGGTCCGCCGCGTTGTTGCCCGCGGCGGCGACGGTCAGCACGTTGCGCGTGGTGGCGTAGTCGACGGCACGGCGCACGGCCTCGTAGACCACGCGCTGACCCGGCTCGTTCTGGCACGTGAACAGGTACGGGTCGATGAAGTAGCTGTTGTTGGTGATGGTCATGCCCTGCGCGGCGGCCCACATGAACCCGCACACCGCGTACTCCGGGTAGATGAACCCGTCGTCGTCGACCACCTTCACGGACGCGATGCGCACGCCCGGCGCCACGCCCGTGGTGCCGCGGCCGTCGTCCGCCGCGGCGATGGTGCCGGCGACGTGCGTGCCGTGCGCCGAGGTCGTGGGGATCCACGCGCCGGGCGAGGTGTCGGGCTTGCCCGTCAGGCAGCCGGCGGAGAGCTCGGGCGCCAGGGCGGCGGCCAGGTCCGGGTGCCGGGCGTCGACACCGGAGTCCAGGACGCCCACGACGACCGACTTGGAGCCGGTGGTGATCTCGTGGGCCGCGGGAGCCTTGATGAGATCCATGTCCCATTGTTCGCCCGAGCGCTGTCCGGACGGGCGGAACAGCTCGGTGTCGTCGCTCTTCCGCTTCGGCACGCGCTTGGCGATGCTCTCGGCCTGGGCGCTGTACGCGCGCTGCGGGCCGATCAGCTTGAGGAACCCGGGGTCGGGCGAGGTGGCCACCGCGACCCCGATCTCCGGGTAGTAGACGGTGGTCGACCCGCAGGCCTGCGCGATCTCCGCGTTCGCCGCCTCGGGGGTCGTGAACTGCGAGAACACCACGAGGTATCGCAGGACGGGACCGGGCTGGATGCAGGTGGTGGCGTTCGGCTCCGCGGTGGCGGGCACGGTGGCGGCCACACACCCTGCCGCGAGCAGCACGGTCAACGCCGCCGCTCTAGCGCGGTGGAGCAGAGGCACCAGGGACCTCCAGGTCGGCAGGGCGTCCAGTCAGCCGGACCGTAACCACGCGCAACGATCTAGACAAGCTGAACGTTCTGAATCAGGTTCACGGTACCGTCCTACCGGACGAACATCCTGCGCCGATGGGACCGCTCACCCGTCGGAACCACCTCCTGGGAGCACCCGCTGAGCCGCCACCAGCCCAACAACCCGTCTGCCGCAGCCGTGCAGAAACTGCGCCTCCGCTACACCAAGCGGGGGAGGCTGAGGTTCACCTCGCACCGCGACATCGCTCGCACGTTCGAACGAGCGCTGCGCAGGGCGGGCGTGCCCATGGCGTACTCCCAGGGCTTCAGCCCTCACCCGAAGGTGTCCTGGGTGGGGGCGGCGCCGACCGGCGTCGCCAGCGAGGCGGAGTACGTCGAGGTGTCCGTGGTCGAGCGGGTCGACCCGGCGGCGCTGAAGGTGGCGCTCGACGAGGCGCTGCCGCCCGGCATCGACGTGGTCGACATCGTGCAGGCCGCCGGGGGCAACCTCACCGAGCGCATCGACGCGAGCGAGTGGCGCATCGAGCTCGACGGGGTGGAGCCGGACGCGCTCGAGAAGGCGGTCGGCGCCCTGCTCGCGGCCGAGGTGGTCGAGGTCGAGCGGCTCACGAAGGACGGCAAGAAGATCGTCGACGTGCGGCCCGCGGTCGTGTCGGCACTGGTCGAACCACGTTCGAGCGACGCCGGACACGATGACACCGCATTGTCACGACCGTGTGGGATACTCATGACGGTCGTGCGGCAGGTAACGCCTACCGTGCGACCCGACGACGTGCTGAATGCGCTTCGTGTCGTCGCCGATCTCGTGCCGCCGGTACCTGCGAGAGCAACCCGGATGGCGCAGGGACGGCTCGACGGCGAAGGCAGACTGGTGGACCCGCTCCAGCAGGACAAGGAGTCCTGACGAGCGCCGGAACGCCACACCTGCGACGCAAACAGGAGGAGCGACGCTGACAGCGGCGTCGTCGTGGGACCTGCGCAAGCGTGCGTCCGGAGAGGCGCCACGCCGCTGCGCGCGAGGCAAGGATTCCCGCCGCGAGCAGCGGCGGAGAGAGACAAGAGAGGCCCCTGCGCGGCCGCGTCCTCACGGGACGCGCCCGGGGGTGGAGGAGCTGCATGTCGAACACGGAAAAGCCCGCCGGTGGAACCGGCGGGCAGGGCGTGGTTGCCGCACGCCCTGAGCTCGCGGACCTGCCCGACAAGTTGCGGGTGCACGCGCTGGCGAAGCTGCTGGAGGTCAGCAGCAAGGACGTGATGACGGCGCTGGCCGACCTCGGTGAGGTCGCCCGCAGCGCGCAGTCGAGCGTCAGCCGCGACGTCGCCCTGAAGGTCGCCGAGACCCTCGTTGACTGGGACGACGTCGTCACCGGCGAGGTCACCGAGGACTACGAGCCCCCGGCGGTCCCCGCCTTCGAGGCACCGGCGCTCGCGCCGATCTTCGCGCCCCCGACGGCGGTGTTCATGCCGCCGCAGCCGATCGAACGGCCCAAGGCAGCGGCCTCGCCGTTCGTCGTGGAGCAGGAGCCGGAGGAGGACGAGAAGTCCGTCGGCGAGATCGCTGCGGACGAGCTCGACGCCGCCGAGGCCGAGATCGACGCCGACGGTGACGACGAGAGCGACAGCCGTCGCCGCCGCCGTCGCGGCCGCCGTGGCCGTGGCCGCGGCAAGGGCACCGACGCCGAGGGTGGCGACGAGGGCGACGAGGCCCAGGCGGACGACGCCGAGGCCGCGCAGGAGACCGACGCCGCCGACGAGGCCGAGGACGAGGGCGACGAGAGCTCGACGCGCCGCCGTCGCCGCCGCCGTCGCCGCAAGACCGGCGCGGACGACGAGGTCACCTCCGAGGACGACCCGCCGAACACCGTCGTGCACGTCCGCGAGGTCCGCGACGCGCGGGACGACAAGGCCGACTCCGAGGCCGCGCAGAGCGAGGTGCGCAGCATCCGCGGCTCCACGCGCCTGGAGGCCAAGCGCCAGCGCCGCCGTGACGGCCGCGAGGCCGGCCGCCGCCGCGCCCCCGTGCTGACCGAGGCCGAGTTCCTGGCCCGCCGCGAGGCCGTGGCCCGCACGATGGTCGTCCGCGAGCGCGGCGACCGCACCCAGATCGGCGTGCTGGAAGACGGCGTGCTGGTCGAGCACTTCGTCACGTCGTCGGGCACCGGCTCGATCGTGGGCAACGTGTACCTCGGCCGCGTGCAGAACGTGCTGCCGAGCATGGAGGCCGCGTTCATCGACATCGGCCGCGGCCGCAACGCCGTGCTCTACGCCGGTGAGGTCGACTGGGACGCCGCCGGTCTCGAGGGCAAGTCCCGCAAGATCGAGCAGGCGCTCTCCAGCGGCGACTCGGTGCTCGTCCAGGTCACCAAGGACCCGGTCGGCCACAAGGGCGCCCGCCTCACCACCCAGATCAGCCTCCCCGGCCGCTTCCTGGTCTACGTGCCGGGCGGCGGTGCCACGGGCATCAGCCGCAAGCTGCCGGACAACGAGCGCAAGCGCCTCAAGGACATCCTCAAGAGGGTCGTCCCCGAGGACGCCGGCGTGATCATCCGCACCGCCTCGGAGGGCATCTCCGAGGAGGAGCTCGGCCGCGACGTCACGCGCCTGCAGGCCCAGTGGAAGGTCATCAAGGAGAAGTCCGAGACCACCTCCACCAAGGCGCCGGCGCTGCTCTACGAGGAGCCGGACCTGCTGGTGAAGGTCGTCCGCGACCTGTTCACCGAGGACTTCGCGCAGCTCGTCGTCCAGGGCGACGAGGCGTGGGAGGTCATCGACTCCTACGTCCGCCACGTGGCGCCGGACCTGCAGGACCGCCTGAAGAAGCACGTCGGCAACAACGACGCGTTCGTCGAGTACCGCATCGACGAGCAGCTGATGAAGGCCCTCGACCGTAAGGTCTGGCTGCCCTCGGGCGGTTACCTGATCATCGACCGCACCGAGGCGATGACGGTCATCGACGTCAACACCGGCAAGTTCACCGGGTCGGGCGGCAACCTCGAGGAGACCGTCACCCGCAACAACCTGGAGTCGGCGGAGGAGATCGTCCGCCAGCTCCGGCTGCGCGACATCGGCGGCATCATCGTCATCGACTTCATCGACATGGTGCTCGAGTCGAACCGCGACCTGGTGCTGCGCCGCCTGACCGAGTGCCTCGGCCGCGACCGCACGCGCCACCAGGTGGCCGAGGTCACCTCGCTGGGTCTCGTGCAGATGACCCGCAAGCGCGTCGGCACCGGCCTGCTGGAGGCGTTCAGCCAGACGTGCGAGCACTGCCGCGGCCGTGGCGTGGTCGTGTCCACCGAGCCCGTGCACTCGCACGGCGGTGGCAACGGCGGCGGCCAGCAGCAGGCGCAGCAGCAGGGCGGCGGCCGCAAGTCCCGTCGCAACAAGGGCGGCGACCAGGCTGCGGAGACCACCGAGGTCGTCGAGGCGCCGGTCGAGGCCCCCGAGGCACCGGTCGAACCGCAGGTGGTCGAGCCGGGTGAGCCCGAGGACACGTCCGAGGACGCCGTCGCGGCCGACCAGGAGCACGAGGGCCACGGTCGCCGTCGCCGCCGTCGCCGCGGTCGTGACAAGGAGCCGCAGGCGGTCGTCGACGCGGTCGTGGTCGAGGAGCAGGCGCTCAACGGCCACGTGCCGCACGAGGTCGCCGAGGACCCCGAGCCGGTCGAGGTCGACCCGGTCGTCGAGCCCGAGGTGATCGAGGAGACCGCGGACGAGCTCGTCGAGCCGGTCGCCGCCGAGCCCGAGAAGCCGGTCGTGACCGGCCGGATCGGCTCGCAGCAGCCCGTCGTGACGGGGCGCATCGGGTCGCAGCAGCCCAAGCCGGAGGGCGAGGCGCCCGCGGTGACGGGTCGCATCGGCTCCCAGCAGCCGGCCGTGACGGGCCGCATCGGCGCGCAGCAGCCCAAGCAGGCGGCTGAGCCCGAGCTGGAGACCGCCGAGGCCCCGCAGCCGGTCGCCGCACCCGAGCCCGTCGCGCAGGCCCCCGCGGCCGTCGTGGAGCCTCCCGCGGCCCGTCCGCGGCGTCGTGCGGCCAAGCGCGCCGCCGGTGCCCCGCCGGCCGTCGAGGCGCCCGCCGTCGTGGTCGCCGAGGTGCCGAAGCAGCCCGAGGTCCAGATGCCCGCACCGGTGGTCACCACCACCCGCAGGCGCCGCGCCGTGTCGCGGCCCGCGGGACCGCCGGTCCAGGAGGACTGACGCTGTTGTTCGCGAGACCGGGGTCGCCTGCGGGTGGCCCCGGTTTTGCCTTGTGAGGGACCGCACAGCCTGCGGGAACGCGATCGGGGCACCCCGGTTTGCTCCGGCCGTACCCACTCCCGTAACCTTGTGAACGGCCCGCCATCCGACGGGTCCTGTCGTGTGCCTCCTCTGGTGCCTGTGGTGGAAACACCGTTCCCAGAC
This sequence comes from Lentzea sp., assembly GCF_036380075.1. NCBI lineage: Bacteria > Bacillati > Actinomycetota > Actinomycetes > Pseudonocardiales > Pseudonocardiaceae > Lentzea > Lentzea sp. The sequence goes on from NZ_DASVFL010000314.1 coordinate 11,486, forward strand.
TGGCTGGCGCACGGCCCGTCACCATCGAGTAGCAGGAGACTTCCGTCCTGATGTACGCGATCGTCAAGACCGGCGGCAAGCAGTACAAGGTCGCTGTCGGCGACATCGTCGAGGTCGAGAAGCTCGAGGGCGAGCCGGGCACCGAAATCTCCCTCCAGGCGCTGCTCGTGGTCGACGGCACTGACGTCACCGCTGACGCGGACGCCCTGGCGAAGTTCTCGGTGACCGGCAAGCTGGTCGAGCACACCAAGGGCCCGAAGATTCGCATCCACAAGTTCAAGAACAAGACCGGCTACCACAAGCGCCAGGGTCACCGCCAGAAGCTGACCCGCGTCGAGGTCACCGGCATCACCGGTAAGTGAGGACCTGACTTCTCATGGCACACAAAAAGGGTGCATCCAGTTCCCGCAACGGCCGTGACTCCAACGCCCAGTACCTGGGTGTGAAGCGGTACGGCGGTCAGGTCGTCAAGGCCGGCGAGATCCTGATCCGCCAGCGCGGCACCAAGTTCCACCCCGGCGTCGGCGTCGGCATCGGCAAGGACGACACGCTGTTCGCCCTGCTGCCCGGTGCGGTGGAGTTCGGTACGAAGCGCGGTCGCAAGACCGTCAACATCGTTCCGGTCGCGGTCTGAGGACCGTCACCGCAACGTAGTTAGACCTCTGCGAGGGGCGGGACCGGTCAACCGGCTCCGCCCCTCGTTGTTTGTCTAAACGATCAACTTTTATCTGATCATTCGAAAGGAAGTAGTTCCGTGGCCCGCTTCGTAGACCGGGTGGTGATCCACGCTGCCGCCGGCAACGGGGGCAACGGGTGTGCTTCAGTGCACCGCGAGAAGTTCAAGCCGCTGGGCGGCCCGGACGGCGGCAACGGGGGCAGCGGCGGCAACGTCGTCCTCGTCGTCGACTCGCAGGTGCACACCCTGCTCGACTTCCACTTCCGCCCGCACGCCTCCGCCACCAGCGGCAAGGCCGGTGCCGGTGCGAACCGCGACGGAGCCAACGGCGAGGACCTGGTCCTGCGCGTCCCGGACGGCACGGTCGTGCTGACCGAGTCCGGTGAGGTCGTCGCCGACCTCGTCGGCGAGGGCACCCAGCTGATCGCCGCCGCCGGTGGCCGCGGTGGTCTGGGCAACGCGTCGCTCGCGTCCAAGGCCCGCAAGGCCCCCGGTTTCGCGCTGCTCGGCGAGCCGGGCGAGACGCGCGACCTGGTGCTGGAGCTCAAGTCCGTCGCGGACGTCGGCCTGCTCGGGTTCCCGTCCGCCGGCAAGTCGTCGCTGATCTCGGTGCTGTCCGCCGCGAAGCCCAAGATCGCCGACTACCCGTTCACCACGCTCGTCCCGAACCTCGGCGTGATCACCGCGGGCGAGACCATCTTCACGATGGCCGACGTCCCCGGCCTGATCCCCGGCGCGTCGCAGGGCAAGGGCCTCGGCTTGGAGTTCCTGCGCCACATCGAGCGCACCGCCGTGCTCGCGCACGTCGTCGACTGCGCGACGTACGAGCCGGGCCGCGACCCGATCGCGGACATCGACGCGCTCGAGAAGGAGCTCGCCGAGTACACGCCGTCCATGGGCGGCAACTTCGAGGACCGCCCGCGCGTGGTGATCCTCAACAAGGTCGACATCCCGGACGCCCAGGACCTCGCCGACATCGTCCGCCCCGAGATCGAGGCCCGCGGGCTGCCGGTCTTCGAGGTGTCGACGGTGTCCCGCAAGGGTCTGCGCGAGCTGTCCTTCAAGCTGGCCGAGGTCGTGCGCGAGTACCGCGAGGCCCAGCCGAAGAAGGAGTCGACCCGGATCGTGCTGCGGCCGACCGCCGTGGACGACGAGGGCTTCACCGTGACCGAGGACCCCTCGGTCGAGGGTGGCTTCATCGTGAAGGGCGACCGCCCCGAGCGCTGGATCCGCCAGACCGACTTCTCCAACGACGAAGCCGTCGGTTACCTCGCGGACCGCCTGAACAGGCTGGGCGTCGAGGACAAGCTCGTGAAGATGGGTGCCGTTCCCGGCTGCCAGGTCACCATCGGCGACCTGGTCTTCGACTGGGAGCCGACGACCCCGGCCGGCATCGCGATGACGATGACCGGACGTGGCACGGACGTCCGCCTCGAGCGCAACGACCGCATCGGCGCCCACGAGCGCAAGGCCCTGAAGAAGGCTCGCCGCGCGCCCGGTGACTACGGCGACGACTACGGTGATTTCAGCGAGGAGTAAGACGTGACGGCCCCCGCGGTCTCACAGGCTCGAACCGCGATCGCCTCGGCGCATCGCATCGTGGTCAAGGTGGGTTCTTCGTCCCTGACCACGGCGGAAGGTGGCCTCGACCCGGCGCGTCTCGACGCGCTGGTCGACGCCCTCGCCGCCCGCACCGCCGCGGGAAGCCAGGTCGTGCTGGTGTCCTCGGGCGCCATCGCCGCCGGCCTGGCGCCGTTGAGGATCTCCCGGCGACCGCGCGACCTCGCCACCCAGCAGGCCGCCGCGAGCGTGGGACAGCTGACGCTCGCGCACGCCTACGCGAACTCGTTCGGCCGCTACTCGTTGACGGTCGGCCAGGTCCTGCTGACCGCCGACGACGTGGTGCGCCGCTCGCACTACCGCAACGCGCAGCGCACGTTCGACCGCCTGCTGGCCCTGGGCGCCGTGCCGGTGGTGAACGAGAACGACACCGTCGCCACCGAGGAGATCCGCTTCGGCGACAACGACCGCCTCGCCGCCCTCGTCGCGCACCTGGTCGGCGCGGACGCGCTGTTCCTGTTGTCCGACGTGGACGCCCTCTACTCGGGCGACCCGCGCAAACCCGGTGCCGTGCGCATCTCCGAGGTGGCGTCAGCGTCCGATGTGGACGGTGTGCAGGCCGGAACGGCCGGTGCCTCGGGTCTCGGCACCGGAGGCATGGCCTCCAAGCTCGCCGCCGCCCGCCTGGCCTCGTCGGCCGGAATCCCGGTGCTGCTGACCGGCGCGACCGAGGCGTCGCGCGCGCTGACCTCCGCCGACGTCGGCACCGCTTTCGCCGCAACGGGTTCGCGCCTCACCGCCCGCCGCTTCTGGCTCGGCTACGCGACCGACGCGAACGGCCGCCTGCACCTCGACGACGGCGCGGTCGCCGCGGTGGTGGGCAGGCGCCGCTCGTTGCTGGCCGCCGGGATCACCGGCGTCGACGGCGACTTCGAGGCGGGCGACGTCGTCGAGCTGGTCAGCCTCGCGGGCGAGGTCGTGGCCCGCGGCGTCGTCGGCTACGACTCGGCGGAGCTGCCGTCGCTGGTCGGCCGCAAGACCCACGACCTGCCGGAGGAGCAGCGCCGCGAGGTCGTGCACGCGGATGACCTGGTGCCCCTGCACCGTTAATGTCGGGGGCATGGCCCGGATGCACGACGTCGTGATCGACTGCGCTCATCCCGCACCACTCGCCCGGTTCTGGGCGCAGGTGCTCGACGACCACGAGCTCGCGCCGTACGGCGAGGTCGAGCTGGCGCGCCTGCGCAGCATCGGCGTCGACGACCCCGAGGACGACCCGTCGGTGCTGCTCGACGGGTCGCCGAGGTTCTTCTTCAACCGCGTGCCCGAGCCGAAGACGGTGAAGAACCGCGTGCACGTCGACCTGTGGTGCGACGACGTCGAAGCCGAGGTGGCCAGGCTCGTCGACCTCGGTGCCGCGGTGGTGAGCCGCGACGGCATCTGGTTCGTGCTGGCCGACCCCGAGAGCAACGAGTTCTGCCTCAGCTCAACCGAACACCCCTTGTCTCCGGAAGCGTGAGCACCACCAGGAACGTGATCACGGCGGCCACGGCGACGTACCAGAAGAACACCGTCCCGCCGACGGCCTGGATGACCAGCGGCGCCGTGCCGCCGAACACCGCGACCGTCAGGTTGTACCAGGCGCCGATGCCGAGCCCGCGCAGCTCCGTCGGGAACAGCTCGCTCATGATCGCCGGCGCGATCGACGTGATCGCGGTGTAGAGCCCGAGCCCCACCGAGAACACGACGACCAGGTTGACCAGCCCCGGCCGGACGAGCGACGACAACGGCACCACCAGCAACGCCATCGCCGCCGCCCACACGAGCATCTGCGGCTTGCGGCCGAAGCGGTCGGCCGTCCACCCCAGCGGGTACTGCAGCGCGATGAACACGACCGTGCCGATCGACAACGCCAGGAACACGTCGACGTCGTCGGCGCCCTTGGTCTTCACCGCGAACGGCGTCAGCGCGGAGAAGAACGTGTAGAAGCACAACGTCGAGAGCAACGTGATGCCCACGAGCTGACCGACGGCCTTCGGGTGCTCCTTCACCGTCAGCAGCAACGGGTTCCGCAGCTTCTCGGCCTTGGCCCGGTTCTCCTCGAACTGGTCCGTCTCCGGCAGCTCCCGCCGCAACCACAGCCCGACCAGGCCGAGCACGCCGCCGATCAGGAACGGCACGCGCCACCCGTAGGAGGCCATCGCGGCCTTGTCGAGGTTGCGCGACAGCAAGAACCCGAGCAGCGACGCCACCAGCACCGCCGCGCCGGTCGAGATGTAGAAGAACGACGAGTACCGGCCACGGTGGCTGGGCTCGGCGATCTCCCCGAGATACGCCGACGCGTTCGACACCTCACCGCCGAGCGCCATGCCCTGCGCGATCCGGGCGAGCACGAGCAGCACCGGTGACAACCACCCGACCTGCTCGAACGTGGGCAGCACCCCGATCAGGACCGACCCGCCCGACATCAGCGCGATCGTCAGCAACATCGCCGTCCGCCGGCCCCTGAGGTCCGCGAACCGGCCGAGCAGGTAGCCGCCGAGTGGTCGGAAGAAGAACGCGAGCGCGAACGTGGCGAACGTGCTCAGCAGCGCGGCCGCCTCGTTGCCGCTGGGGAAGATCTGGGTGGCGAAGTAGATGCTGAAGGCCGTGTAGATGCCCCAGTCGTACCACTCGACAGCGTTGCCGGCCGACGCGGCAACCAGCTTGCGCACGGGAAGTCGATGAGTTTCCGAAGTCACCGCCATGTGGTCACCTTGTCACACACGGCGACGGATCGGTGCAATCGTCTCCACTGGGTCGTTGGCGAGGAAGTCGACGATCATCGCGTTGCACAGCACCGGTTTCTCGTGCAGAAGACCATGCGAGGTACCGGGAACGACCGCCAGCTCGGCGTTCGGCAGCGCCCGGTACAGGGCGGCGGCGTGCTCCAGCCGCACCTCGTCGTCGTCACCGATCATCACCAGCGTGCGGTTGGGCAGCTTCGCGAGATCGGCTTCGGTGAGGGCGGGCGAACGGCGGTGCATCGGCGTGAGCTCCGTGGCGGGGTCCCAGCCGTCGTGGTGGAAGACGCCGCACACGACCACGAGCCGTTGGACGAGATCCGGTCTGAGCACGGCCGTGAGCAGCGCGATCGTCGCGCCGTCGCTGCACCCGAGCAGGTGGGCGGGCCCGGTCCGGTCGAGGAACGCGATGGTCTCGTGCGCCATCTCGGTGTGGTCCTGGGTGGCCTGGTCCACCCGGTGCGGCGCGTGCAGGGCGAAGTCGGCGAGGGCGTCGAACTGGGGTCCGAACGCGGACGGGTCCGCGCCGCCGGGGTGCAGGAGTACGAGTGGGTCGGCCATGTGCGGGTGGACCTTCCTCGTCGGCGATACTCATCGGCGTGCGATCTGTTGCGTTGGTGACGTTGGTGGTCCGCGACTACGACGAGGCGATCCGCTTCTACGTGGACGGACTCGGGTTCACGCTGGTCGAGGACCTGCCGCAGGGCGACAAGCGCTGGGTCGTGGTGTCGGCTGGCGACGGAGCGTCGTTGCTGCTGGCACAGGCTGACACAGGTATGCAGCAGGCGCGGGTGGGCGACCAGACCGGCGGCCGCGTCGGGTTCTTCCTCAACACCGACGACTTCGACCGCGACCACGCCCGCATGACCGCGTTCGGCGTGCACTTCCGCGAGGAGCCGCGGGACGAGGTCTACGGCCGCGTCGCCGTCTTCGAGGACCTCTACGGCAACCGCTGGGACCTGCTTCAGCCCGCCCGCGCCTGACCGGGCGAGACCCCGACGACGCGTTTGAACGCCCGGCTGAACGCGGCCTCCGACTCGTAGCCGAGACCGCGGGCGACCTCGCTGACCGTGGTGTCGCGGTCCTTGAGACGGGTGACGGCCACGTGCATGCGCCACCGCGTCACGTACCGCATGGCCGGCTCTCCGACGAGGCCGGTGAACCGCGCGGCGAACGCCGACCGGGACATCGCCGTCTGGTGCGCGAGCCGCTCGACGGTCCAGGGCTGCGCCGGGTCGCGGTGGATCAACGCCAGCGCCTGCCCGATCTGCCGGTCCCGCAACGCGCCGAGCCACCCGGTGCGCGCGGCCGGGTCGTTGGCGAGCCACGAGCGGATCGTCTGGATCACCAGCACGTCCGCGAGCCTCGTGATGACCGCTTCGCCACCGGGGCGCACGGCTTTCGCCTCCGCGGCCATGAGTCCTATCGTCGCGCGCATGTCGTCGGCCTGGCGGACGTACAGGGTCTGCGGCAGGACCTCGACGAGGTGCTTCGCCGCCGGGTCGTCGAAGCGGACCGCGCCGCACACGAGGTGCGTGACGTCGCCCCCGCCGCCGTGGCGCAGGATCGCGTAGTTCTCGGTTTCGAACAGGTGCGGCAGCGTCGTGACCAACGGCGACTCGGCCTCCCCGTGGAACAGCCGGTGGCCCTGACCGCCCGGCACGAGCAGGACGTCACCGGGTTCGAGCACGGTGACGGCGCCGTCGACCTCGACGTCGCAGCGGCCGCTCGTGAGGACGTGGAACCACAGGCAATCCGTCATGCCGGGCATCGTCAGGCCCCACGGCGCGGTGAGCTCGTTGCGGCAGTAGAAGGTGCCGGACATCCTCAGCAGGTGCAGTGCCTCGCCCAACGCGTCCGTCATGCCGGTGATTCTGGACGAACGAGCAAGCCCGCGCGATGAACTGTCATGGAGAGTCCGGCCGGGTGCCGCCAGAGTTGGTGCCATGGGGACAACGACGCTGATCGCCGCCACCGCGTCCGGTCTGATGACCGGACTGTTCTTCGCCTTCTCCGCCGCCGTCATGCCGGGGCTCGCGGACCTGCCCGCCTCCGCCGCCCGTGCGGCGATGCGCCGGATGAACGCGCGCATCCAGAACCCGGTGTTCCTGCTGCTGTTCCTCGGCAACGCCGTCCTGTGCGCCTTCGAGGTCTTCCAGGGCCGGGTCGCGGGCGGCCTGCTCTACGTCGTCGGCGCGTTCCTGCTGACGATGGTCGTCAACGTGCCGATGAACAACCGCCTCGACCGGACCGACGACGCCTACTGGCCCGAGTACCTGCGCAGGTGGACGCTCTGGAACCACGTGCGCGGTCTCGCGAGCCTCGGGTCGACGGTCGCCCTGCTGCTCGGGTTCTGAGTCCGGTCAGTTCGTCACCGCCAACGCGAACGGCAGCACCGCGGGCACCCCCTCCTTCCTGAGCGCCCGAGCGGCCACGGTCATGGTCCACCCGGTGTCGACGTGGTCGTCCACCAGCAGAACGGGACCGTCCACACCGGACACGTCCGGTGCCTCGACGGACCGCACGAGACCGGCCAGCCGCTGGGCGGAGTTGGCCCGGTGCGTCGACTCGCCGAGCCAGACGGTGCCCAGCAGCGGCAGCCGCCCGATCGCCGCGATCTTCTGCCCGAAGCTGCCCACCAGCGCCGGCCGCCGCCGCGATCCGACCGTCACGACGCCGACCGGTCGTTCGTCCCAGCCCCACGCCGACAGCACCTTCACGCACGCCGCGAACACGTCGTCCGGGATGTCCTGGTCCGGCGAGTCGCCCAGCAGGTCGCGCAGCCGGTTGCCCCAGCCGATGTCGGTGAGCCTGCCCAGCGCGCGGCCGGTCGCCGCCACCTCGGACGCCGGGATCTTGCCGGACAGCGGCACCCCGATCGCGGCCATGCCGGTCGGCCACATCTTGCGCGGCGCCACGTCGAGTCCGGGACGCAGCAGCCGTTCGCGCGCCGCCTCCGCCGCGACCTCGGACACCTCCACCGACTGGCGTTCGCCGGTGCAGTTGTCGCAGCGCCCGCACTCGTGCGAGCTCGGGTCGTCGAGCTGGTCCTGCAGGAACTTCATCCGGCACCCGGAGGTCCGCAGGTACTCGATCATCACCTGCTGCTCGGCCCTGCGGGCCTCCGCGATGCGCGCGTACCGCTCGCCGTCGTACTCCCACGGCCTCCCGGTCGACTCCCAGCCGCCGCGCACCCGCCGCACCGCGCCGTCGACGTCGAGCACCTTCAGCACGACCTCGAGCCGGCCGCGGGACAGCTCGACCATCGGCTCCAGCGCCGCCGTCGACAGCGGCCGGCCCGCGCCGTCGAGCGCCGACAACACCTGCCGCACCACGGTCTCGGCGGGGAAGGCCAGGGACGAGAAGTAGGCCCAGATGTCCCGGTCCTCGTGCCCCGGCAGCAGGACGACCTCGGCGCGTTCGACACCGCGGCCCGCGCGGCCGATCTGCTGGTAGTAGGCGATGGGGGAGGAGGGCGCGCCGACGTGGACGACGAACCCCAGGTCCGGCTTGTCGAACCCCATGCCCAGCGCGGACGTGGCCACGAGCGCCTTGACCCGGTTGCTGAGCAGGTCCTCCTCGGCTCGCTGGCGTTCGGCGGGTTCGGTCTTGCCCGAGTACGCCGTCACCGCGAAGCCGCGCGAGGACAGGAACGCCGCGATGTCGTCCGCCGCCGCGACCGTGAGCGTGTAGATGATCCCGGAACCGGGCAGCCGGTCGAGCTGCTCGGCCAGCCAGCCCAGCCGCGCCTCCGCGGTCGGCAGCGTCGCGACCGACAGGCGCAGGCTGTCGCGGTCGAGCGGCCCGCGCAGCACCAGCGTGCCCTCCTCGGCACCGAGACCGAGCTGCTCGGTGACGTCGTGGACCACCCTGTCGTTGGCCGTCGCCGTCGTCGCCAGCACCGGCACCCCCGGCGGCAGCTCCGTCAGCAACGTCCGCAGCCTGCGGTAGTCCGGCCGGAAGTCGTGGCCCCAGTCCGAGATGCAGTGCGCCTCGTCGACGACGAGCAGACCCGCCGACGCCGTCAGCGAGGGCAGCACCGCGTCCCGGAAGTCGGGGTTGTTGAGCCGTTCCGGGCTCACCAGGAGCACGTCGACCTCTCCCGCGGCCACCTGCTCCTGCACGGCGTCCCACTCGTCGGTGTTGGCCGAGTTGATCGTCACCGCGTGCACCCCCGCCCGCGCGGCGGCGTCGACCTGGTTGCGCATCAACGCCAGGAGCGGCGACACGATGACCGTCGGCCCCTCGCCGAGCTGGCGCAGCAACGCCGTGGCGATGAAGTAGACGGCCGACTTGCCCCAGCCCGTGCGCTGGACGACGAGAGCCCGGCGGCGCTGGGCCACGAGGGTGTGGATCGCCGTCCACTGGTCCTCGCGCAGCACCGCCTCCGGGCCCGCCAGCGCCCGGAGCCGCTCCTCCGCCAGTTCCCTCAACGCGATGTCGTCCATGGGGAGCAAGCTTGCCAGGCCACTCTGACAATGCCGGATCGCCGCTGCTCCGCAGACGGCGGCGAGTTCGCCCTGAGGGCGAACTCGCGGGCGCGAAAACCTGTTCTCGGGCGCTCAACCGCAGGTCGTAAGCTGTTCGACGTGACTGATGACCTGCGCGACCAGGTGCACGCGGCCGCTCGCCGCGCCCGAGTCGCCGCCGACGAACTAGTCCTCGCCACCCGCGAGCGCAAGGACACCGCGCTGCACGCGATGGCCGCCGCTCTCCGCGACCGCGCGCCGGAGATCATCGAGGCCAACCGCGAGGACCTCGAAGCGGGCAGGGCAGCGGGCCTCCCGGAGGGCATCCTCGACCGCCTCGCGCTCACCGAGGCGCGCGTCGAAGGCGTGGCCAAGGGCCTCGAGACCGTCGCGGGCCAGAACGACCCGGTCGGCGAGGTGCTGCGCGGCGGCCTCCTCCCGAACGGCCTGGAGATCAAGCAGGTCCGCGTACCGATGGGCGTCGTCGGCATGGTCTACGAAGCCCGCCCGAACGTCACGGTCGACGCCGCCGGGCTCGCGCTGAAGTCGGGCAACGCCGCGCTGCTGCGGGGTTCCTCGACCGCCGAGCACTCCAACACCACGCTCGTCGCCGTCCTGCGCGACGCGCTCGAAAGCGTGAACCTCCCGGCCGACTGCGTGCAGTTGCTGCCCTGCCACGACCGCGCGTCCGTCACGCACCTCATCACCGCGCGCGGCCTCGTCGACCTGGTGATCCCGCGCGGCGGCGCCGGTCTGATCAACGCCGTCGTCGAGCAGGCCACGGTTCCCACGATCGAGACCGGCGTCGGCAACTGCCACGTCTACGTCGACGCGCACGCCGACCTCGACATGGCCGAGGCGATCGTCCTCAACGCCAAGACGCGGCGCACGAGCGTGTGCAACGCGGCGGAGTCTCTGCTGGTGCACAAGGACGTCGCCGACGAGTTCGTCCCGCGCGTCACCAAGGCGTTGCAGCAGGAGAACGTGACCGTCCACGGCGACGAGCAGTTCGCCCGGCAGGTGGACGTCGTCGCGGCGACGGACGACGACTGGGGCACCGAGTACCTCAGCCTCGACATCGCCGCCAAGGTCGTCGACTCGCTGGACGAGGCCGTGAAGCACATCGCGACCTACGGCTCCGGCCACAGCGAGGCCATCGTGACGAACGACGTCACGGCGGCACGCAAGTTCACGGCCCGTGTGGACGCGGCGGCGGTGTTCGTCAACGCCTCCACCGCCTACACCGACGGCGCGGAGTTCGGCATGGGCGCGGAGATCGGCATCTCCACGCAGAAGCTGCACGCCCGCGGCCCGATGGGCCTGTCCGAGCTGACGTCCTCGAAATGGGTCGTCTGGGGCGAAGGACACACACGGCCCAAGGCGTAGCTCTACGTTCGGAGACATGTCTCCCACGTACCCGTTCTCCGAGACTGACGGCCTGACCCTCGACCCGACCTACGAACGACTGCGGCGCGACGAACCCGTCTCGCGCGTGACGTACCCGTACGGCGGCGAGGGCTGGCTCGTCACGACCTACGACGAGACGAAGTTCGTCCTCGGCGACCCGCGGTTCAGCCGCGCCAGGACCGTCGGGCAGGACGTGCCGAGGATGCAGCCGCTCATCGCACCGGGCGGCTCCATCCTCACCCACGACGGCGCGGACCACTCGCGCATGCGCCGGCTGGTGTCCAAGGCGTTCACGGTCCGCCGCGTCGAGGAGCTGCGGCCGCGCGCCCAGCAGATCACCGACGAGCTGCTCGACCACCTCGGCAACCCCGGCGACCTCGTCGAGGGCTTCAGCATGCCGTTCCCGGTCACGGTCATCTGCGAGCTGCTCGGGGTGCCGTTCGAGGACCGCGACGACTTCCGCAGGTGGTCGAACCAGGTGCTTGCGACGGTCGGCGGATACACGCCCGAAGAAGCGATGCACGGCATGATGAACCTGCACGCCTACTTCACCGACCTCGTCGCGAAGCGCCGTGCGAACCCCACGGACGACCTGATGGGCGCGCTCGTCGCCGCGCGGGACAACGACGACCGCCTCAGCGAGGAAGAGCTCGTCCGGTTCGGGATCACGTTGCTGGTCGCGGGCCACGAGACCACGGCGAACATGATCGCCAACAGCGTCGTGGCGCTGCTCGACCACCCGGACGAGCTGACGAGCCTCCGCGAGAACCCGGAGAAGCTGCCGAACGCCGTCGAGGAACTGCTGCGGTACATCCCGCTGGGCAGCGGCGCCGGCTTCACGCGCATCGCGACCGCGGACGTCCAGGTCGGCAACGCGCTGGTCAAGGAAGGTGACGCCGTGCTGGTCGTGGTGTCGTCGGCCAACCGCGACGCGGCCGCGTACGCGCACGCCGACGAGCTGGACCTGGACCGCGAGGTCGGCCAGCACCTGCAGTTCGGCCACGGCATCCACTTCTGCCTCGGCTCGCAGCTCGCCAGGATGGAACTGCAGGTCGCGCTCGGCACCCTGGTGCGCCGCATGCCCGGCCTGCGCCTCGCCGAACCCGTCGAGTTCCGCAGGGGATCGCTGGTCAGGGGACCGGTGAAGCTCGTGGTGGCCCATTAGGAAAAATCATGGCCCGACCGCGTAATGAGCGCCGGGGCAGCGCGTTCCTCCAGTGCGCGGCTCTGCTTCGGGGTGGGCCGCGCACCGAACGGCCCGACCTCCCCCTGGGCCGTGCGGTGTGATCAGCACGACCGGCGCGAGGCCTCGGGAGCGGCCCCGCGCCGGTCTACGCTGTTTCGATGCGCATCGGCGTCATGGGCGGCACGTTCGACCCCGTCCACCACGGCCACCTCGTGGCCGCCAGCGAGGTGCAGGACAGGTTCGACCTGGACCGCGTGATCTTCGTGCCGACGGGTCAGCCCTGGCAGAAGTCGTCGCGGGAGGTCTCGCCGGCCGAGGACCGCTACCTGATGACGGTCATCGCCACCGCGTCCAACCCCCGGTTCTCGGTCAGCCGCGTCGACATCGACCGCGACGGCCCCACGTACACCGTGGACACCCTCACGGACCTGAAGAAGCAGTACCCGGACGCCGAGCTGTTCTTCATCACCGGCGCCGACGCGCTGGAGCAGATCCTGTCGTGGAAGCGCGCCGCGGACGCGTTCGAGCTGGCCCACTTCATCGGGGTCACCCGTCCGGGCTACACGCTGAACGACCGCCACCTGCCGCCGGGAGCGGTCTCGCTCGTCGAGGTCCCGGCCATGGCGATCTCCTCCACGGGGTGCCGCGCGCGCACCGCCTCGGGCCAGCCCGTGTGGTACCTGGTTCCGGACGGTGTCGTCCAGTACATCGCCAAGACGGGTCTGTACTCCGAGTCGTAACCACGTTCGAGTGGATTTTGCGTGCATCCGAGCGCGCGGGAGGCAACAATCAGCGGGTTGTTGCTGGTTCGTGGAAGGCAAGACTTTGGCTACAGGCACCGTGAAGTGGTTCAACGCTGAAAAGGGCTTCGGCTTCATCGCGCCCGACGACGGCTCGGCCGACGTCTTCGTGCACTACTCGGAGATCCAGTCCAAGGGTTTCCGGTCGCTCGAGGAGAACCAGAAGGTCGAGTTCGAGGTCGGACAGGGCCAGAAGGGGCCGCAGGCCCAGCAGGTCCGCCCGCTCTAGGCTCCGCGCAGGTGAAGGCCACCTCAGGGCGCTGAGGTGGCCTTCGTCATGCCTGGGTGCGCGGTACCCGTTTGGCGCTCGCCGGTACCCTCGGTAACTCGTGTGGGCGTATCGACGCGCACCGGAAGTCAGAGGAGTGACGTGGCAGCCACCGACGAGGCACGACGGCTGGCGCTGGTCGCGGCGAACGCAGCGGCCGACAAGAAGGCGCACGACGTGACGGTGCTCGACGTCTCCGACCAGCTCGTGATCACGGACGTGTTCGTGATCGCGTCCGCTCCCAACGAGCGGCAGGTCGGCGCGATCGTCGACAACATCGAGGAGAAGCTGCGGGAGGCCGGCACGAAGCCGGTGCGCCGCGAAGGGGCCCGCGAGGGCCGGTGGGTGCTGCTGGACTTCGTGGACGTCGTCGTGCACGTGCAGCACACCGAGGAGCGCAGCTTCTACGGCCTGGAGCGGCTGTGGAAGGACTGCCCGCGCATCGAGTTCGAAGCGGACGTCCCCGCCGACTCCACGGCTGAATGAGGTAGCTGATGGCCCTGAGCCGGCTCGTGCTGTGGCGGCACGGTGAGACCGACTACAACGCGACAGGTCGTCTGCAGGGTCATCTCGACTCGGCGCTCACCGAGACCGGCCTGAACCAGGCCCGCTTCGCCGTGCCGGTGCTCGCCGGGTTCGAACCGGAGGTCGTCGTGGCCTCCGACCTGCAACGCGCGCGGGAGACCGCGAAGGTGTTCACCACGTCCGCGGACGTGCCGTTGCGGATCGACGCACGGCTGCGCGAGACCCACCTGGGCAAGTGGCAGGGCCTGAACCTGGGCGAGGTCGAGCAGGAGTGGCCGGGAGCGGTCACGGTGTGGCGCACCGACCCGACCTACACGCCGCCGGACGGCGAGTCGCGGGTCGACGTGGCCGAGCGGGCCATCCAGGTCGTGCACGAGGTCGACGCGGAGTTCTCCGCGACCGTGCTGCTGTGCGCGCACGGCGGCCTGATCAGCGCTTTGACGGGCCGGCTGCTCGGCCTGCCGGTGGAGAACTGGTCGCAGCTCGGCGGCATCTCCAACTGCCACTGGACCGTGTTCACCCGCCGTGACGACCAGTGGCGGCTGACGTCGTACAACGCGGGCACCACGCGTTGAGACTGCTGGTCCTCGGCGACTCGCTGTCGTTCTTCGGGCCGTCGGGACCGCTGCCCGCCGATCACCCGCGGCTGTGGCACAACATCTGCGCCGCCGAGCTGGGCGGCGCGGCGGAGCTGGCGGCCGGGTTCGGGTGGACGGCCCGCGACGCGTGGTGGGCGCTGACCGGTGACCCGCGCATCTGGTCGTTGCTGCCCAAGACGGACGTGCTGGTGTTCGCGGTGGGCAGCATGGACACGCTGCCGTCGCCGTTGCCCACGTACCTGCGCGAAGGACTGCGTTACGTGCGGCCGGACTGGTTGCGGCGTTGGGTTCGTGCGCGCTATCAGGACGTGCAGCCGCGGTTGGCGCCCTATACGCGTGCGTCGTTGCCACCGGCGCTGACCGCGCGGTACCTGCGGGACATGCTGCAGTCGGTGCGCAATCTCCAGTACACGATGCCCGCGGTCGGGATCGTGCCGTCGGTGCATCGGGCGCCGACTTACGCGTACGCGCACCAGGGGCACCCGGCTGCCGCGGCGGCTGTGCGCGGGTGGGCCGGACGTGCGGGGGTGCCGTTGCTGGACCTGCCGGCCGTGATCGGCGACCACGTGCGGTCCGGTGCCGGGAACCCCGACGGGATGCACTGGGGCTGGGAGGGCCACGAGCTCGTGGGCGGGGCGATGGCCGCTCTCATCTCGTCCGTGGCGATGAGCACGCCGGGGGAGTGAGCCCCGTAGGCTCGTCGCTCGTGCGCATCTCCATCGTCACCGACTCCACGGCATACCTGCCCGAGGGGTTCGCGAAGCGCCATTCGATCACCGTGGTGCCGTTGCACGTGGCGGTGGACGGTGCCGGACGTCTCGACGGTGTCGACTTCGGACCGTCCGAGCTGGCAGGCGCCCTCGCCGAGCACCGCCGGGTGACCACGTCGCGTCCCACCCCCGGCGAGATGGCCGACGTGTACCGCGAGGTGCTGTCGTCGTCCGACGCGGTCGTGTCCGTGCATCTGTCCCGTGAACTGTCCGGGACGTGGGAGGCCGCACGGCTGGCAGCCGAGGAAGTCGGTTCCTCCCACATCCGCGTGGTCGACTCGCGGTCGACGGGCATGGGTCTCGGGTTCTCGGTCTTGCGCGCGTGCGCGGCCGCCGCGGCCGGACGTTCGCACGCCGAGGTGGAGGAGGCCGCTGCTTCCGCGGCCCGGCAGACCCGGATGTTCTTCTGCCTGGAGACGCTGGACCACCTGCGTCGCGGCGGGCGGATCGGCACGGCGGCGGCGCTGGTGGGGACCGCGTTGGCCGTGAAGCCGTTGCTGCACATGGAAGACGGCCGGATCGTGCCGCTGGAGAAGGTGCGCACGATGAGCCGTGCCGTCGGCCGGTTGGTCGACCTCGCGGCGGCCGCGGCGGGCGACGGACCCGTGGGCCTGGCCGTGCACCACCTGGCCGCTCCCGAACGCGCCGCCGAGCTGGCGACTCGCCTGGACGAACGCCTGCCCGGCTCGACGGGCTGCGTGATCTCGGAGGTCGGCGCGGTCATCGGCGCGCACACCGGTCCGGGAGTGCTGGGCGTCGTGGTGCTGCCGGGAGGACCCGACAGCATCCCATAGACCCCCGACAACTTCCCGTCCCCGAGTGGCGAGTGATCGCGACCTGTCCACAACCCGCGAGTAATCCACAGCCCCGGAGCTCACCCCACCTCCCCACCCGCCCCGCTCCGTAGCGTCGCTCGCATGCTCCCCCGCCCCCATCCGGACGACCGCCCGAGCGAACGCCTGGCCGCGCTGGCCGAGAAGGTGCGCGCCGACCCGACCCTGGTCTTCGCGCGATCCGAGGACTCGGACGAACACGGTCCGCCCCGCCGTCGCTTCACCCTTCCCCGCCTCCCGCGCCGAGGTCTGCTGGCCGTCGGCATCGCCGTGGCCTGCACCGTGATCGGCCTGGGCAGCTGGTGGCAGAGCCCCGCCGCCGAGCAGGCCCCGGCCCTCGCGCTCGTGAGCACCACGGCCCCCGCGCCGGAACTGGTCGTGAACGTCGTCGGCGAGGTCGTCACCCCCGGCCTCGTGACGGTGACCTCCGGCGCGCGGGTCGCCGACGCCCTCCGCCTGGCCGGCGGGCTGAAGCCGGGCACGAACCTCCACGACCTGAACCTCGCCCGCAAGGTGACCGACGGCGAGCAGATCGCCGTGGGCATCCCTCCGCCGGCAGCGGCCAACGCCCCCAACGCCGCGCCTCTCAAGCTGAACCTGAACGCGGCCACCGCCGCCGAGCTGGACTCGTTGCCCGGCGTGGGTCCGGTCACGGCTCAGCGCATCGTCGACCACCGCACCCGCAAGGGCCCCTTCGCCTCGGTGGACGAGCTCCGCGACGTGGAAGGCATCGGCGACTCGAAGCTCGCCAAGCTGGCCGACCTCGTCCACACCTGACTTTCCACCGCCTCTGCCCGTCCAAGGGAGACACCAGTGCCTCGCACTCACCTGACGACCCACGACTTCCGCCTGGCACCGGCCGCCGCAGCGGTGTGGGCGACCGCGGTAGCCGGTCTGTTCCTGAACTGGCAGATGTCAGTCCTGACAGGACTGTCCGCCGGCGCCATCGGTTTCTTGGCCTGGCGGCGAGCGTGGTGGACCAGGACGTGCGCCATCGCGCTGCTGATCTCCGGTCCGGTGGCGGCGGCCTGGGTGGGCGGCAACGTCCTGAGGGCCGAGACCCACCCGCTCCGCGTGGCCGCGAACGAAGGCCGGAGCACGACCCTGACCGTGGAGGTCGACACCAGGCCGCGGGGGATCCGGGCGGAAGGCTTCGGCGGCCAGCAGGGCGGTGTCGACCACGTGATCCTGACCGCCAGCGCGGACGGCGCCCACCTGGTGCTGCTGGCGCCCGCCGACAGGTGGCGCGATCTGTTGCCAGGTCAGCGAGTGACGGTGAAGGGCACGCTCGCCCCGCCCAGGGGCGGTGACCTGGCGTCGGCGCTGCTGCGAGTCCGCGGTCCGCCGCTCGACCCGCGACCGGCACCGGTCTGGCAGACCTGGGCGGGCGAACTGCGGGCAGGCCTGCGGCACGCCAGTGCGGTCCTGGACGACGAGGAAGCCGGACTGCTCCCGGCACTGGTCGTGGGCGACACCGAACGCATGGTGCCGCGCATAGTCGACGAGTTCCGCACGGCCGGTCTTTCGCACCTGCTCGCGGTGAGCGGCGCGAACCTGGCCATCGTGTGCGGGGCGGTCTACCTGCTCCTGCGCCGGCTCGGTCCGCGCCAGGCAGCCGGTGCCGCGATGGTGGCGCTGGTCGGGTTCGTGGTCCTGGCCGGTCCGGAGCCCAGCGTGCTCAGGGCCGCGGTCATGGGCGCGGTCGCGTTGCTGGCGTTGGTGCTGGGCCGGGAGCGGTCCGCGGTACCGAGCCTCGCGACGGCGGTGTTCGTCCTGGTGCTCGTCGACCCGGCGCTGGGCGGCGATCCCGGGTTCGCGTTGTCGGTGATCGCCACGGCGGCACTGGTGCTGGTCGCTCCCCGGTGGGCGCGAGCGCTGAAGGACCGCGGCGTGCCGGGAGGGCTGGCCGAGGCGATCGTCATCCCGACGGCGGCGAGCCTCGCCACCGCTCCGGTGGTGGCCGGGCTGAGCGGCCAGGTGAGCCTGGTGTCGGTGGTCGCCAACCTCGTCGCCGGACCGGTGGTCGCGCCGGCGACGGTGCTGGGCGTGGTGGCGGCGGTCGTCGCGCCGCTCTGGCCGGAGGCGGCCGAGCTGGTCGTCCACGTCGCCGGGCCCGCGGTGACCTGGCTGATCCAGGTCGGGCGGCAGGCGGCGACCGTGCCCGGTGCGGCGGTCGGCTGGCCGAGGGGCTGGACCGGCGCGGTCGCGTTGACGGCGGTCGTGGCGGTGACGGTGTTGTTGCTGCGGTTCAAGAAGACGCGGACGTTGGTCGTCGCGGTGCTCGTCGGCGGGTTCGTGGTGCTGGTGCCGCTGAAGGTGGTGGCACCGGACTGGCCACCGGAGGGCTGGAAGGCCATCAGCTGCGACGTCGGGCAGGGCGACGCGGTCGTCCTCGCCACGGACGACGCCGACAGAGCGGTCCTCGTCGACACCGGGCCTGATCCCGGCGCGGTCGACCGGTGCCTGAAGACGTTGGGGATCAAGAGGATTCCGCTGCTCGTGCTCACGCACCTGCACGCGGACCACGTCGGCGGTCTCGACGCGGTGCTCACCGGGCGTGCGGTGGGTGCGGTGGCGGTCGGGCCGCTCAAGGAGCCCGAGTGGGCGTGGAGGGAGGTCAGTGCGCGGGCCCGTGCTCACGGAGTGCGGGTCGTGGAACCGAAGGCGGGGGAGCGGTTCGCCCTGCCGGGACTGGAGCTGGAGGTGCTGGGACCGCGGCGGCCGCCGGTCGCCGAGGACGCGAACACGACGGTGAACGACTACTCGCTCGTGCTCAAGGCTTACACGAGGGCCGGGCGGGTGCTGCTCACCGGTGACGTCGAGCTGGCAGGTCAGGCGGCGTTGCTGGGGGAGCGGGACCTCGCCGCCGAGGTGCTCAAGGTGCCGCACCACGGCTCGCGGTACTCGCTGCCCGCGTTCCTGAGGGCCGTGAGGCCGCGGGTCGCGCTGGTGAGCGTCGGCGAGGGCAACAGGTACGGGCACCCGAGTCCGCACGTGGTCGACGAGCTGCGGACGGGAGGTGCGCTGGTGTTGCGCACGGACAAGGACGGAGACCTGGCGGTGTTGCCGGGCAATCGAGTCGTACGGAGGAGAAGAGATGGTCTGGGTCAGGTTGCACAACGCGCGCTACCCGATCTCCGGCGGCACGCCGGGGTTCCCCTGGGCGCTGTGGCAGATGAACTACTCGGCCACGCCGTGGCCGCACGACGAGCTCAAGCCCGATTTCGGTTACTACATCTGCGAAACGCTCGACGACGGCACACGCGCCATCACGCACAAGGCGGTCACCACGCACGTGCTGCCGCCCACGAAGGCGACGACGCCGGAGGAGGCGTACGACCTCGTGTCCGAGTACGTGTTCGACGACGAGCTGAGGATCGCGCCGCACGTCTGGCACGACTACCACTACAACGCGCTGAAGGCGGAAGCCCCGTGGCCGCAACGGATCGCGGCATGGCGCGCGGAGGTGCGGCCGGTCGGGCCGCACGTGATGGAGGACCTGAAACGGTTCCCGCGCACCGGGTGGGTCCAGACGGACGCGATCTCCTTCTGAGAACAGGAGATCGCGTCCGGGAGGAGGTGACTACCGCAGCGCGTCGATGACGGCCTCGGCCGACGGCGGGACCGTCGCGCGCGGGCCGATCGTGTCGCCGAGCGCGTCGAGGGTCTTGAGGCCGTCACCGGTGATCAGCAGCACGGTCTCCGCGTCCGGGTCGAGCTGACCCGACTCGATGAGCTTCTTCGCCGTCGCCACGGTCACGCCGCCGGCGGTCTCGGCGAAGATGCCCTCGGTGCGGGCGAGGAGCTTGATGCCCTCGACGACCTCTTCGTCGGTCACGTCCTCGATGGCGCCGTTGGTGCGGCGGACCGCGTCGAGCACGTACGGGCCGTCGGCCGGGGCGCCGATCGCCAGCGAGCGGGCGATGGTGTCCGGGCGGACCGGGCGGATGACGTCGTGGCCCGCCTTGAAGGCGGCGGAGATCGGGGAGCAGCCGGTGGCCTGCGCGCCGAACACCCTGTACGGCGTGGCCTCGACCAGGTCGAGCTGGCCGAGCTCGCGGAACGCCTTGTCGACCTTGGTGAGCTGCGAGCCGGACGCGATGGGCACCACGATCTGGTCGGGCAGGCGCCAGCCGAGCTGCTCGGCGACCTCGTAGCCGAGCGTCTTCGAGCCCTCCGCGTAGTACGGGCGGACGTTGACGTTCACGAACGCCCAGTCCTCGTTCTCCGCGGCGAGCTCCTGGGCGAGGCGGTTCACGTCGTCGTAGTTGCCGTCGACGGCGATCAGGTCGCCTTCGTACACCGCGCTCATGAGGATCTTGGCGCGTTCGAGGTTGGAGGGAACCAGCACGACCGACTTCCAGCCCGCACGGGCGGCGGCCGCCGCGACGGCGTTCGCCAGGTTGCCGGTGGACGGGCAGGCCAGCACCTTGAAGCCGAGCTCGCGGGCGGCGGCGAGGGCGACGCCGACGACGCGGTCCTTGAACGAGTGGGTGGGGTTGCCGGTGTCGTCCTTCACCCAGATCTTGCGGACTCCCAGTGCCTTGGCGAGGTTGTGCGCCTCGACCAGGCGGGTGCCGCCGGGATCGGTGTTGGGGTGCTGTTCCACAGTGGACGGAACGGGGAGCAGGCCGCGGTAGCGCCAGATGGACCGGGGGCCGGCTTCGATGTCCTCGCGCCGGACCTTCCCGAAGTCGTAGGCCACTTCCAGCGGCCCGAAACACTCCAGACAGGCGTACTCGGGAGCGAGAGGAGTTTCATTCCCGCACTCACGGCACAGCAGTGCGCGGGCGGGGCCGAGGTCGAACTTGGTGCTCGTGGGCACAGAGACAGCAGTCATCGCGAGGTATCTCCTCATCTTTCCCGCGAAAGCGAACGGGTCGGAATTGGCACCGTGATCGTCTGCGCGCAGTGGTGCACTGCTGCGCTGACGCCGGTTGCCGGGGCTTCTACGGGCCGGTCCCTCTGCCCCTCTGGATGAGCGGTGTTCAGTTGTGCCCACCAAGCTACGGCACCGGTCCGTTGCTCAGCCACAAACGTCCACGATCCGGGACGTGGGAGGATGCCCGTCGTGAGCGCACCGGAGTCACTGCACCTCGTCGTCGGCGAGGAGGAGTTGCTGGTCGAACGTGCTGTTCGGGCGGCTCTCGAGGCCGCACGCGAGGTCGACCCGAACGCGGACCTGACCCGTGTCCCGGTGACTGATCTCACGCCTCCCGAACTGGCCGAGCTCGTGAGCCCGTCGCTGTTCGCCGAGGGGCGCGTGATCGTCCTGCAGAACGCGCAGGACATCGGCAAGGAGGTCGCCGACACGGTGCTCTCCTACGCCAAAGCGCCCGCGGACGGAGTCACGCTCGTCGTCGTGCACACGGGCGGCGGGCGCAGCAAGGCGGCCAAGGACCTGCCGGGACAGCTGAAGAAGCTGGGCGCCGGCGTCACCGAGTGCCCGAAGGTCACGAAGTCCGCCGAGCGCGAGGCGTTCGTGCGCAACGAGGTGCGGCGGGCAGGCGGCAAGATCGACCCGGAGGCCGTCGCCACGCTCATCGACGCCGTGGGCACGAACCTGCGCGAGCTGGCCGCGGCGGCCTCGCAGCTGGTGTCGGACACCGACGGCAAGGTCACCGTCGAGGAGATCCGCCGCTACCACCAGGGCAAGGCCGAGGTGACCGGCTTCGCGGTGGCGGAGAAGGCCGTCGTCGGCGACCGGGCGGGCGCCATGGAGGCGTTGCGCTGGGCCATGCAGCTCGGCGTGCCGCACGTGCTCGTCGCGGATGCGCTGGCCGACGCCGTGCGCACGGTCGCGCGCGTGTCCGCGGTCGGCAGGGCCGACCCGTTCAGCCTGGCCGGTCCGCTGGGCATGCCGCCGTGGAAGATCAAGAAGGCGCAGGGCCAGTCGCGCAACTGGGACCAGTCGGGGCTGGCCGAGGCGATGCAGGTGGTCGCGGGCCTCAACGCCGACGTGAAGGGCGTGGCGGCCGACGCCGACTACGCGCTGGAGCGCGCCGTGCTCAAGATCGTCGCGGCGCACGGCCGCCGCTGAAGCCACGGCCTGACGCCGTTGCGCGGCAGTGGGCCGGACGCGGAAGGGGCCCGCTTCCCGGAGGAAGCGGGCCCCTTCGCAGAAGCTCGGAGTGAGCGTGCGGAATCAGCCCTCGAGCTGGTTCGCGCGCAGCGCCATCGCCGACTTCTTGTTGGCGGCCTGGTTGGCGTGGATGACGCCCTTGGTGGCGGCCTTGTCGAGCTTGCGGGACGCGTCCTGCAGCAGCTCCAGGGCCTTCGCCTTGTCACCGGCCTCGGCAGCCTCGCGGAACTTGCGGATGGCCGTCTTGAGGGACGACTTGACCGACTTGTTGCGCAGGCGCGCCTTCTCGTTGGTCTTGATCCGCTTGAGCTGGGACTTGATGTTCGCCATGCGACATCACCCTTCTTGTCGAAACCGGGTTCGTGACGCGCTTCGTCGGCACCGGCCAGTACTGCTTGCCCTGGACCGGCTCTCCTCCACGGCGGAGTGCCGCGCGTTCACGACGACGAAGAATATCAGGCCAGCTCAGCGCATCACGAACCCGGTCTCTCAGCCCTCGTCCGGGTCCGGTTTCCTCGGCGGGCGGCCGCGGCGGGGCATCTTCTTCGCCTCGCCGGGCAGCCGGCCCGCTTCGGCCAGCGCACGCCGCAGCAGGAACTCGATCTGCGCGTTGGTGCTGCGCAGCTCGTCGTTCGCCCACCTGCTCAACGCGTCGTGCACGGCCGGGTCGAGCCTGAGCAGAACGCTCTTGCGATCAGCCATCAGGTGTACAGCGACCCGGCGTTCACCACGGGCTGGGTGGAACGGTCACCGCACAGCACGACCAGCAGGTTCGAGACCATCGCCGCCTTGCGCTCCTCGTCGAGCTCCACGACGTCGTGGTCGGCCAGCCGCTCCAGCGCGAGCTCGACCATGCCGACAGCTCCCTCCACGATCCGCGTGCGGGCCGCGACGACCGCGCCCGCCTGCTGCCGCTGAAGCATGGCGTGTGCGATCTCCGGCGCGTACGCGAGGTGGGTGAGCCGCGACTCGATGACCTTCACGCCGGCGGACTGCACGCGTGCCGAGATCTCGATCGCGAGCGTCTCGGTGATCTCGTCCGCGTTCTCCCGCAACGACAGACCCGCCACGTCGTGGTTGTCGTACGGGTAGCTCGTCGCGATGTGCCGCACCGCGGTCTCCGTCTGGATGCCGACGAACCGCACGAAGTCGTCGACCTCGAACCGTGCGCGCGCCGTGTCCTCCACCTGCCACACGACCACGGCGGCGATTTCGATGGGGTTGCCGTCCGCGTCGTTGACCTTCAGCGTCTGCGTCTCGTGGTTGCGGATCCTGGTCGAGATCTTCTGCCGCGTGGTGAACGGGTTCGTCCAGCGCAGGCCGTCCGTGCGGACCGTGCCGACGTACCGGCCGAGGAACTGCAGCACCCGCGCCTCACCGGGCGCGACGGTGAACAGGCCCCTCATCACCACCGCCGCGGCCAGGAACAGCAGGACGCCGGTGATCAGCGACCCCACCGGTGGCTGTTCGGTCTCCACCGCCGTGCTGATCCCCGTGATGATCGTCCACACGCCCACCGCGAACACCGCCAACCCCACGAAGAACATCGGCAGACCGGTCAGCTCCCGCGCGTGCTTCTCGCGGACGGCGGGTGCCGGCATGTGGACCGCCGTTTCGATGGATGCGCTCATCCAGACCCCCTAGCGAAGTAGTAGCTAAGTGATATCACTTTTTTCGCCGTGATCGCAAGTTACGCTGAGTCGCATGAGGGAGAAGAAGCAGCGTGTGGCCGCGTACGGGGTGTGCCTGAACGACGAGGGCGAGATCCTGCTGGCGCGCTGGCTCGGCCCGAAGGGCAAACGTTGGATCCTCCCCGGCGGCGGTCTCGAGCACGGCGAGCACCCCTACGACGCCGTCGTCCGCGAGTTCGAGGAGGAGACCGGCCACGAGGTCGAGGTGCTGCGGCTGCTCGGCATCGACTCCGAGCTCCGCGAGGAGCCCGACCGCGACTACCACGCACTTCGCGTCATGTACGAGGTGCGGATCGTGGGAGGCGAGCTGCGCTACGAGGTGGGCGGCAGCACCGACTTCGCCCAGTGGTTCCCGCTCGCCGACGTCGCATCGCTCGACCGCGTGCCGTCCGTCGACACCGCCCTGGGCCTGTACCGGAACAACCCGCCGGCGGGGATCTTGCGGTAGCTTGCGACTACCGCCGCCAGCTCGCACCCAACGGAGTTGGCGAATGATCCGATCACTGGCCGCTGTCGCCGCGGCCGCCCTGCTGTCGTCCTTCGTCGTCGTGCCCGCCCACGCGGCTGTCGTCAGCGTCTCGGGCACGGCCTCCCTGCAAGCCGCCCTCGACACCGCCCGGCCCGGTCAGCGCATCGTCCTGGCCGAGGGCGTGCACGCGCCCGAGCGGCCCATCAAGATCACGACGCCGGGCGTCACCGTCGCCGCGCGCACCCCCGGCGCCGCGGTGTTCACCCGCGGCGGCTTCGAGCTCGGAGCCGTGACGGGCGTGACGATCGAGGGGTTCGTCTTCGACGGCACCAGCTCGACGACCGTCCCGCCCGAGGCGCAGGCCACGCGCATCACCCGCAACACCTACAACGGCAACAAGGACGGCGCTTCCCTCACGGTGAGCGCCGACGACGTCCAGGTCGACCACAACACGTTCTCGAACCGCAGCAACGAGGGCGTCTACCTGCAGATCACCGGTCCCGGCAGCGAGATCGCGAAACGGACCTGGGTCCACCACAACCACTTCTACAACCACAGCTTCTCCGGCAACAACGGCGGCGAGTCGATCCGGCTCGGCTACAGCCACAAGCAGTCGAAGTCGGCGTACGCGGTCGTCGAGCACAACCTGTTCGAGAAGGCGAACGGCGACCCGGAGGCCATCTCCGTGAAGTCCTCGGACAACACGGTCCGCTTCAACACGATCCGCGACAGCAAGGGCTACATCGTGCTGCGGCACGGCAACCGCACCACCGTCGAGGGCAACGTGCTGTTCGGCAGCGGCATCCGGTTCCACGGGAACGACCACAGGGTGTTCAACAACTACGTGCAGAACACCGGTGACCGCGCGATCGTCTTCGGCAAGGGCTCGGAGACCGACAGCGGACCGACCTCCACGTCGCACGACCGCCCGGACCGGGTGACGGTCGCGTTCAACACCTTGATCGGCACGGGCGCCGTGGTCGACAGCGACACCGGTACCTACGCGCCCAAGGACTGCGTTCTGGCGAACAACGTCATCCAGGGCTCGTCGTCGAAGCTCGTCGACCTGATGAGCGGGTCCACCGTGAAGTACGAGGGCAACATCGTGTGGGGTGGGACAGCTGGCATCCCGTCGGGCTACCGCGCCGTCGACCCGAAGCTGGTGCGCGACGCGAACGGACTGCTGCGCCTCTCGTCCGGAAGTCCGGCCATCGACTCGTCGGCAGGTACTTACTCGTACGTGACGCGCGACTTCGATCCGCAGGCGCGTTCCGGCAAGCCCGATGTCGGGGCGGACGAGTACAGCTCTTCGGCCGCTCGGAAGCCGCTGACGAAGGCCGATGTCGGGGTCTCCGCACCCTGACGACCGCGTTTGTCCTGGTAGCCGCCCGTGTGGCGGTTACCGGGACCCCCCGATTTGGAGATCGAAACAGGCCCGTGTAATGTTCTCCATGTCAGAGCGAAGCGGGCCGGAAATACCAACCGGGACGGGCCTGGCCAAAAACCGGAAGACAAAGAGCCTCTGAGAGGCCGATTTGACACCGGCGAGCAACACCAAATAAGCTTCAAACACAGCCCCGAGAGAGAAACTCCGGAAACGGAGTGAGGATCCGGTGAGCGCGTGTTCTTTGAGAACTCAACAGCGTGCCGAAACACAGCCAGTAATATAAATACTCCTCGTCAGGAGTATTTCTTTGAGTAGTTTTACCAGATTGCCAGACATATTCCGTCTGGAGCGATCACAACAATCCTTATTGGAGAGTTTGATCCTGGCTCAGGACGAACGCTGGCGGCGTGCTTAACACATGCAAGTCGAGCGGTAAGGCCCTTCGGGGTACACGAGCGGCGAACGGGTGAGTAACACGTGGGTAACCTGCCCTGTACTCTG
>NZ_DASVFL010000315.1:0-36576 GCF_036380075.1 Lentzea sp.
AGTCGACGAAAAGCGTGTCGACTTGACCTCACCCCTCACGTGCAGCAAGAGCTGTGGCGCGACTCGTGACGGGGCACCCACCGCCGGAGCTTCGCTCAAAGCCAAGAGCAAAAGCCAAAGCCAAGACTGCTCGCCTTCGGCTTCGCGTCTCTCTGCGAGGGCATTGGTTTGGTGAACGCAGCGTCATCGGGCTGTCACATAGCGCGTGACCGCTTGAAACTCGCGCTTCCTAGCGTCAAAGCTCATGACCCTCGACGAGGTTGTGGAGCGCCCACCGGCTCTCGGTGCGTCCAAGGAGACGCTCGAGGACTACACCCTTCGATTCGCTCCCCGCACCTATCGGCGCTGGACCCCCGCTGTGGTCGGGGCTTCCGCGTTGGGCGGGATCGCCTACATGGCCGACTTCTCGATCGGCGCCGGGATCGGGCTCACGCACGGGACCGGCAATGCGTTGCTGGCCATCGGGTTCGCGGCGCTCGTCATCTTCGTGACCGGGTTTCCGCTGGCCTACTACGCCGCGCGGTACAACATCGACCTGGATTTGATCACTCGCGGCTCCGGGTTCGGGTACTACGGGTCGGTGATCACCAGTGTGATCTTCGCGAGCTTCACGTTCATCTTCTTCGCCCTTGAGGGCTCGATCATGGCGCAGGGGTTGCGGTATGCGCTCGGGTTGCCGTTGTGGCTGGGGTACCTCGCTTCCACGTTGGTGATCATCCCGTTGGTGATCTACGGGATGAAGGTGCTCGCGAAGCTGCAGAGTTGGACGAACCCGTTGTGGTTGCTGTTGATGGTGGCGCCGCTGGTGTTCCTCGTCGTGTCGGAGCCCGAGTCGGTCAGCCGGTTTCTCGCTTACGGGGACGGTGGGGTCAACACTGCCGCGGTTATGCTCGGGGCCGGGGTCTGCCTGTCGTTGATGGGGCAGATCGGGGAGCAGATCGACTACCTGCGGTTCATGCCGCCGCGGACCGCTGAGAACCGGCGGGCCTGGTGGACCGCGACGGTTCTCGCCGGGCCCGGGTGGGTGGTGTTCGGGGCGTTGAAGCAGGTCATCGGGGTGTTCATGGCCGTGTACGTGCTCGACGCGGTCGGGAAGGTGGCGGCGGTCGAGCCGATCGAGCAGTTCACCGGGGTGTTCAAGCAGTTCATGCCCGGCTGGCTGGTGGTGCCGCTCGCGCTGGTGCTGGTGGTGCTCAGCCAGGTGAAGATCAACGTCACCAACGCCTACTCCGGGTCGCTGGCGTGGACGAACTCGTTCACGCGCGTCACCAAGCACTATCCGGGGCGGCTGGTGTTCGTGCTGGTCAACCTCGCGATCGCGCTGGTGCTGATGGAAGCGGACATGTTCAGCTTCCTCAACAGGATCCTGAGCTTCTACTCGAACTGCGCGATGGCGTGGGTCGTGACGGTGGCGACGGACATCGCGATCAACAAGTACGTGCTGAAGCTGTCGCCCAAGCAGCCGGAGTTCCGGCGGGGGATGCTGTACGCGGTGAACCCGGTGGGGGTCGGGTCGTTCCTCGCGTCGTCCGTGCTGTCCATCTCCGTCTACTTCGGACTGTTCGGCGCGGGGATCCAGCCGTACTCACCGCTGGTCGCGGTCGGGATTCCGGTCGTGCTGACGCCGTTGCTCGCGGTCGTCACGCGCGGGCGGTTCTACCTGCGGCGGGTGGACGACGGGATCGCCGAGCCGGTGCTCGACTCGGACGGGAACCCCAGCGGGACGCGGTACGACTGCGTGGTGTGCGGGGAGCCCTACGAGCGGCCGGACATGACGGCCAGTGCCGACGGGGGCGAGATCTGCTCGCTGTGCCTGAGCACCGACCGCGACGGGAGGCACGTGCTGCCCGCGAGTTGACGCGCAAGATCTGTCCCGATCGGACAAACTGCACGTCATGCAGGAACTGGCCTTGCTCGCCGTGGCGGGCGTGCTGATCATCGTGGCGGTGGCGTACTTCGCTCCGAAGCTGGGTGTCGCGGCGCCCGTGCTGCTGGTGCTCGTCGGGATGGCGTGCAGTCAGCTGCCGGGCGCTCCGCACATCGCGGTGGAGCCGGAGCTCATCCTCACGGTGGTGCTGCCGCCGATCCTGTACTCGGCGGCGGTGAACGTGCCGGTCGTGGACTTCCGGCGCGACTTCTCGACCATCGGGTCGTTGTCGGTGCTGCTGGTGGCGGTGTCGGCGTTCGGCACCGGCCTGCTGATCTGGTGGCTGCTGCCGGAGATCGGCTTCGCGGCCGCGCTGGCGCTCGGCGCGGTCATCAGCCCGCCGGACGCCGTCGCCGCCACGTCGATCGGCAAGCGGCTCGGTCTGCCGCCGCGGCTCGTCACCATCCTCGAAGGCGAAGGCCTGGTCAACGACGCGACCGCGCTCGTGCTGCTGCGCACGGCCGTCGTCTCCATCACGGCCAGCGTCACGTTCGGCGGCGCGCTCGGCGACTTCGCGTTCGCCGTGTCGGTGGGCGTGGTGGTCGGGCTCGTCGCCGGTCTCCTGACGGTGTGGGTGAGGTCGAAGATCCAGGGCCAGCCCGTGCTCACCACCGCCATCTCGTACGTGGTGCCGTTCGTCGCGTTCATCCCCGCCGAGGAGCTGCACGCGTCCGGCGTGATCGCCGTCGTCATGGCCGGCCTGGTCACCGGCCACCTGAGCGCCCGCAAGTTCACCGCCCACGACCGCATCTCCGAGCGCACCAACTGGCGCACGATCCAGCTGCTGCTGGAGAACGGCGTGTTCCTGCTGATGGGCTTCGAGCTCACGTCGGTCGTCAACGACGTGGCGGAGGACGGCCTGGGCCGCGCGCTGCTGCTGGGCGTGCTGGCGACGGTGGCGCTGGTGGTCCTGCGGGTGGTGTTCATGATCCCGCTGATCGCGATGCTGCGCCGCCAGCAACGCCGCGCGGACGCGTTCACGGACAAGATCGCGACGTTCCTCGAACGCGTCACCGCGCGCGGCCCCCGCTCCGACGACGACAAGCGCTACGACCGCGGAATCCGTGCCATCCAACGCAAACAAGCCGACGTCGCCTTCTACGCGAGCGAGGGCCTGAGCTGGCGCGGCGGCGCGGTGCTGGCGTGGTCGGGCATGCGCGGCGTCGTGACGCTGGCGGCCGCCCAGACGTTGCCGGAGGACCTGCCGCACCGCCCGGAGCTCATCCTGATCGCGTTCACGGTCGCGATCCTGACCCTCGTGGTGCAGGGAGGGTCGCTGCCGCTGGTGATCCGCTGGCTCGGCATCCGCGGCAACGACGAGGAACACGAACGCCGCGAGTACGCGCGGCTGGCGGTCGAGCTGATCGCCGCGACGCAGGAGGTCGTGTCGAACCCGGAGCTGTGCCGCGAGAACGGCGAGCCGTTCGCGCCCGAGATCCTCGACATGACCCGCCAACGCACCGTCGCGATGAGCGAGAACGTCGACAGGATGCTGGTGGAGCAGAACGCGGACGGCCACCGCCACCAGCACTTGGAGCTCCAGCGGCTGATGATGGACGCGCAGCAGAACGCCCTGCTGGACGCGCGGGCCGGCGGCACGTACTCGTCGCACACGCTGGAGCGCGCGCAGAACTTCATCGACAGCCAGCAGGCGCGGTTGATCTAGAAGGGGTCGTTGCCGAAGCGCGCCTGCACGTCCACCGTGCTGCGCGCGGAGTCGCCGAGCGTCAGCCGCGACACGATCCGGTACCGGTCGCCGCGGTAGATCGAGTGCACGTACTCCACGTACCGGCCCTCTGCGTCGGTGGTCAGCCGCTCGAACAGCAGTGCGGGCGCGAACTCCGGCACGCCGAGGATCGACGCCTCCGACTCGTTCGTCACCGTCGGCTCGATCGACTGCACCGCCTCGCTGACGTGGACGCCGTGTTCGCGCAGGCGGTCGTAGAAGTCGCCGGACTCCATGTCGTGCAACGTCAGGCCGGGCGCGAAGGCGGCGGGGACGTGCAGGTGCTCGACCGCCATCGGCTCGTCGTCGACCAGGCGCAGGCGGGCGATGTAGTGGATCTCGGCGGCGGGGGACAGGTGCAGGCGGCGGCCCACCCTGGCGCCGGCCGGGATGCGGGCGTGTTCGAGGACGCGGGACGACCAGGTGCCGCCGGCGCGGGGCAGCGACATGGAGCCGGTGGCGGAGACCATCTCCTGGGTGATCTTGGCTCGCGCGACGAACGTGCCGCGGCCGTGCTGGCGGACCAGCAGGCCGGTGTTGACCAGCTCGTCCACGGCCGAGCGCACGGTGGGGCGGGACACCGAGAGCTGCTGGCACAGCACGCGTTCGGCGGGGATGGGGGCGCCCGCCGGGTGGGTCTCGATGAGTTCGAGCAGGTAGTCGCGGACCTGCTCGCGCTTGAGTATCGCCTCGCCCATGCCTCTCCGCTTCGTCGGCAGTCAGTATGGCATACCACTGGTAAGTATCCAGTCTGGTGAAGATCGAGAGCGCTCTCATGCGTCCGAGCTGGGGCTTGACCTGAGAAGTGGTCTATGCCACTTTCTACCTCACTCCATCGGACCTGACCAATTGGTCATATCCCAGCGAGAGGTGAGTCGTGTCGCGCTCCGCTGCCTTACTCGTCCTGGCACTCGCCCTGTCCGCCTGCGGCACGTCCGCGGGAGGGGGTGATGAGAAGCAGGAGATCACCGTGTGGCTGATGAAGGACACGGCCACCGACGACTTCGTGTCGAAGTTCGAGAGCGAGTTCGAACGCGAGCACGCGAACCTCGACGTGAAGGTCCAGATCCAGGAGTGGAACGGGATCACGCAGAAGGTGACCAGTGCCCTGGCCAGCACCGACCCGCCCGACGTGATCGAGGTCGGCAACACCCAGGTCGCCCAGTACGTGGCCAGCAAGGGCGTCACGGACCTGTCCGGCAAGAAGTCCGAGCTCCAGGGTGACGACTGGATCCCCGGCCTGTCCGAACCCGGCGCGGTGGACGGCAAGCAGTTCGGCGTCCCGTTCTACGCGGCCAACCGGGTGGTGATCTACCGCAAGGACCTGTTCGAGGCAGCGCAGGTCACGCCGCCGAAGACGCGCGACGAGTGGATCGCCGCCACCACCAAGCTCGACCAGGGCGAGCAGCAGGGGATCTACCTGCCCGGTCAGAACTGGTACACGCTCTCCGGCTTCGTCTGGGACGAGGGCGGCGACCTGGCGAAGCAGGACGGTGGCAGCTGGAAGGGCTCGCTGGACACGCCGGAGGCGTTGGCGGGCATGGACTTCTACAAGAAGCTGCAGGCGTTGGGCGACGGCCCGAAGGACTCCGACGAGGCCAAGCCGCAGCAGACCGACGTGGTCGCGGGCGGCAAGGTCGCGCAGTTCATCGCGGTGCCCGGCGCGGCCAAGCTCGTCGAGAAGGCCAACCCGGAGCTGGCCGGCAAGATCGGGTTCTTCCCCATCCCCGGCAAGACCGCCGACAAGCCCGGCGCGGTGTTCACCGGCGGCTCCGACCTGATCATCCCGCTGTCGTCGAGCAGGCAGGACGGCGCCTACGAGGTCGTCAAGGCGCTCGCGGGCCAGAAGTGGCAGGTGGAGCTCGCGAAGGCGATGAACTACGTGCCGAACCGCAGGTCGCTCGCCGCCTCGGTCGGCGGTGACCCCGGCACGGCGGCGATGGCGGCCGGCGCCGCCAACGGGCACGCCACGCCGAACTCGCCGAACTGGGGCGCGGTCGAGGCGCGCAACCCGATCAAGGAGTTCCAGACCGCCGTCCTCACCGGCGCCGACCCGAAGACGGCGGCGGCGAAGGCCGACGAGGTCATCACCCAAGCGTTGAACTCCGGCAAATGACGCTCGTGGCCGAGAGGCCGGTGCGGGAGACCGCGCCGGCCGCCCCGAAGCGCCGCCGGCGGCCGGTCCTGCCGTACCTGCTGATCGCGCCCACGCTGGTCGCCACCGCGTACCTGCTGCTGTACCCGCTGGTGCGCAACGTGATCATCTCGCTGCAGGAGTTCGGGCTGCCGCAGCTCGTGCGCGGCGACGCGAAGTTCGTCGGGCTCGCGAACTACGTGCGGGTGCTGACCGACCCGGAGTTCTGGAGCGTCGTGCGCAGGACGCTGTGGTTCACCGCGGTCAACGTCGTGCTGATCATGGTGCTGTCCACGCTGGTCGCTCTGCTGCTGGTGCGGCTCGGGAAGTGGTTGCGGTTCCTGGTGATGGGCGGGCTGGTGCTCGTCTGGGCCACGCCGATCATCGCCGCCACCACGGTGTTCCAGTGGTTGTTCCAGTCACGGCTGGGGGTCGTGAACTGGGCGCTGGTCGCCCTGGGCTTCGAGGAGTACCGCGACTACACGTGGTTCGCCGACGGCGACGCGACGTTCGGCATCCTCGTGACGCTGATCGTGTGGCAGTCGATCCCGTTCGCGGCGCTGTCGCTGTACGCGGCGATGATCACCGTGCCGCAGGAGCTGTACGAGGCCGCGCGGATCGACGGCGCGGGGGCGTGGCGGGTGTTCTCGACCATCACGTTCCCGATGCTGCGGGCCATGTTCGGCCTGATCACGTGCCTGGAGGTGATCTGGGTGGTCAAGGCGTTCGTGCAGATCTGGGTGATCAGCCAGGGCGGTCCGGGGCAGGCGACGACGACGTTGCCGGTCTACGCGTTCCAGGTCGCGCAGTCGTTGCAGCGCTACGACCTGGGCGCGGCCGTGTCGATGCTGATGGTGCTGCTGCTCGTGCTCGCGCTGCTGGCGTACTTCCGCCAGCTCTACCGGCAGGAGCAGGACGCGTGATCGGCCGGATCTCCCGCACCGCGGCGGCACTCGTGATCTTCGTGGTTTCGGTGTTCCCCGTGTACTGGATGCTGCTCACGGCCTTCAAGCCCACGAAGGACATCCAGAGCGCCACGCCCACGTTCTTCCCGGCCTCCGTCACGTTCGAGCACTTCGGCACGGCGGTCGCGGCCAAGGGGTTCTTCTCGTTCTGGCGCAACAGCCTGCTGGTCGCGGGCGGCGCGGTGCTGCTCGCCCTGCTCGTCGCGCTGCTGGCGGCGTTCGCGGTCGCGCGGCTGCGGTGGAAGGGGCGGAAGGCGTTCGTGCTCATGGTGTTCATCGCGCAGATGACGCCGTGGGAGGCGCTGCTGATCCCGATCTACGTGATCGCCAGGGACACCGGCATGCTCGACACGCTCTGGATGCTCACGCTGGTCTACTTCATGATGACGCTGCCGTTCACGATCGTGACGCTGCGCGGGTTCCTCGCGGCGATCCCGGTCGACCTGGAGGAGGCGGCGCAGGTCGACGGCTGCTCACGCGGCGAGGCGTTCCGCAAGGTGGTGTTCCCGCTGCTCGCGCCGGGCCTGCTGGCCACGTCGCTGTTCGGGTTCATCACGGCCTGGAACGAGTTCGCCTTCGCCAACGTGCTGATCATCAAGAACCAGGACGACCGCACGCTGCCGGTCTGGCTGTCGTCGTTCAACAACACGTTCGGCACCGACTGGGGCGCCACGATGGCCGCCTCCACGCTGTTCATGCTGCCGGTGCTGCTGATCTTCGTCGTGCTGCAGGGCCGGGTGACGACCGGCATCGTCGGAGGGGCGGTGAAGGGATGATCGTTCCGCTGCCGGGCAGGGTCGTGCGGCGCAGCAGGGGGTTCACGCTCGACGCGGACACGGGCGTGCGGGTCACACCCGGCGCGGAGAAGGCCGCGCGGCTGCTGCGGGGGTTGCTGAGACCCGCCACCGGGCTGCCGTTGCCGATCACCGACGAGGGCCAGGTCCTCATGGCGCTCGACGCCAAGCTCGTCGGCCTCGGCGCGGAGGGGTACGCGCTGACCGTCAACGAGCACGGCGTCATGCTCCGCGCGGGAACGGCGGCCGGTCTCGCACACGGCGTGCAGACGATCCGCCAGCTCCTGCCGGCGCAGGTGTTCCGGTCGAGCCGGGTGTCCGGTGTGGACTGGACGCTGCCCGGCATCGACGTCCGCGACGTGCCGCGGCTGCCGTGGCGCGGGTTCATGCTCGACGTCGCACGGCACTTCCAGCCGGTGCCCGTCGTGCGGCGGTTCATCGACCTGATGGCCCTGCACAAGCTCAACGTCCTGCACCTGCACCTGACCGACGACCAGGGCTGGCGCCTGCCGGTACCGGGCCACCCGTTGCTGACCTCGGTCAGCGGCTGGCGTTCCGAGACCAACGGCGACGGCACCCCGCACGGCGGCACCTACACGCGCGCCGAACTGGAAGGGCTGGTCGCGTACGCGGCTGAACGTGGTGTCCGGGTCATGCCGGAGGTCGAGATGCCCGGCCACGCCCGCGCCGCGCTCGCCGCCTACCCCGACCTCGGCGTCACGCCGGAACCGCTGCCCGTGTGGACCCGGTGGGGCATCAGCGATGCCGCGTTCGGTCTGCACGCGCTCGGGTTCATCCGCGAGGTGCTCGCCGAGGTGCTGGAGATCTTCCCCGGCGAGCACGTCCACCTCGGCGGCGACGAGTGCCTGCTGCCGCTGGACGTGCACGGCCGGTTCCTCCGCCAGGCGGGCGAGTACCTGCTCGACCGCGGGCGGGTCCCGGTGGCGTGGGAACCGACGGGCGACGTCCGCTCCGTCGTGATGCCCTGGAAGGACGAGACCCAGGCCGCCGCGGCCCTCGAACGGGGCCAGCCGGTGGTGATGGCCCCGCACACCTCCACCTACCTCGACTACCCGAGGTCGGACGGCGCGCACGAACCACCCGGCCAGCCCGGGTTCGTCGTGACCACCCGCGACGTCTACGACGTGCCGCTGCCCGAAGGCGTGCTCGGCGCCCAGTGCCAGCTGTGGACCGAGCACGTCCGCACGAGAGAACACCTGGAGTACCTGGCTTTTCCCCGTCTCGTCGCGCTGGCCGACACCCTCTGGTCCCAGCGTCCCGAGTGGGAGGGCTTCACCACCCGGATGCGCCTCCACTCGGAAAGGCTCGCCGAACTGTCCGTCCCTGCCCAGTTGAGGAGAGAATCTTGCGAGCGCTCATAGCCGCATCTTGCGCGGCCGTCTCCCTGATCGCGGTGGCCGTCGCGCCCAGTGCCTTCGCCGCCGACGCCGTCACCGCCCAGTACCGGACCAGCGCGTCCGGAGCCACCGCCGACCAGGTCGAGCCCTGGCTCAAGCTGGTCAACAACGGCACCACGAGCGTGCCGCTGTCCGACATCAAGGTCCGCTACTACTTCAAGAGCGAGACCCCGGACGTGGGCTACCGCTTCGCCTGCTCGTGGGCGGTCCGCGGCTGCGGCAACGTCACCGGCCAGTTCGGCACCCTGACCGGCGGCCCCGCCGACCGCTACCTGGAGGTCGGCTTCACCTCCGGCGCCGGCACGCTCAACCCCGGCGCCGACTCGGGCGACCTCCAGCTGCGCTTCTACCGGTCGAACTGGAGCACGATCACCCAGACCGACGACTACTCGTTCCGCGCCGACAGCACGTACTCGGCCTGGAACAAGATCACCGTCCACCGCGGCGGCACCCTGCTGTGGGGCACGGCGCCCGGCGGCACCGGGCCGACCACCACGACGACCAGCTCCACCCCGCCGAACCCCAACGGCCCCAAGATGTTCGACGACTTCGCCTACACCGGCTCGAGCGACTCGCGGATCAGCCAGCGCGGCTGGACCGTCCGGTCCGGCGGTGGCGGTCCCGGCGTGCCCGGTGCCGAGTGGGACCCGTCGCGCGTGACGTTCCCGACCGTCGACGGCCAGAAGGTCCTGCGCCTGGACTCGTGGAACAACGGTTCCGCCGCCAAGCAGACGGAACTGTTCCACCAGCGCAAGTTCTTCGAAGGCACCTACGCGGCCAGGGTGAAGTTCGCCGACGCCCCGGTCTTCGGCCCCGACGGTGACCACGTCGTGCAGACGTTCTTCACCATCACCCCGCTCGACGCGCCGATGGCGCCGAACTACGGCGAGATCGACTTCGAGTACCTGCCCAACGGCGGCTGGGGCGAGCAGGGCAACATCATGTACGAGACGACCTGGGAGACCTACCAGAACGAGCCCTGGGTCGCCGACAACATCCACAACGAGCAGCGCCAGAGCTACAACGGCTGGCACGACCTGGTCTTCCAGGTCGCCAACGGCCGGGTGAAGTACTACATCGACGGGAACCTCGTCGCCGACCACGGCGACAAGTACTACCCCGAGACGCCGATGTCGATCAACCTCAACCTGTGGTTCATCTCCGGCGGTCTGCAGGGCAGCTCGGCCGAGCGCGCCTACCAGCAGGACGTCGACTACGTGTACTTCGCCAAGGACCAGGTGCTCAGCCCGGCCCAGGTGAAGACGGCGGTGCAGGACTACCGCACGGCGGGTGTCACGCACGTCGACAACGTCTGAGCGACCGCGCGGCCGGGGGTGCTGTTCGCCCCCGGCCGCGCGTTTGGGCAAGATGCACCGGGTGCGCGTGCTGATGCCCCTGCCCGACCACGACTTCGACGTCACCGAGGTCGCGGTCCCGTGGCGCCTGCTGACCGACGCCGGCCACGAGGTCGTGTTCGCGACCGAACGCGGCGGCGTCCCGGCGCAGGCCGATCCTCTGCTGCTCAGCGGTGTCCTCTTCGGACAGCTCGGAGCGGAGGACGAACCGAAGCGCTTCCACGCGCAGCTCGTCGAGTCTCCTGCCTACCGCGCGCCGATCGCCTGGGAGGCCGTCGATCCCATCGCCTACGACGGCCTGGTCCTGCCCGGTGGCCACGCTCCCGGCATGCGGCAGTACCTCGGATCGCCCGTCCTCCAGAGCAAGGTCGCGGAGTTCTGGGCGCTGGACCGCCCGGTGGGCGCGATCTGCCACGGACCGCTGGTGCTCGCGCGGGCCGGCGTGCTCGAAGGACGCCGGACCACGTGCCTGCCCAAGTACATGGAACGCTCGGCCTACTACCTCACGGCGTGGCGGCGCGGCCGGTACTACCGGACGTACCCGGACTACGTGCAGGACGAGGTCGAGGCGGCCGGGGCGACGTTCGAACGCGGGCCGGTCGAGCTGTCCCGCCGCGGCACGGCGACCGACGACACACCGGCGTTCGTGGTGACCGACGGCCACTACGTGTCGGGGCGCTGGCCCGGCGACTCCTACCTGTTCGCGAGGACGTTCGCGGGCCTGCTCAGCTAGCGGTCACGGCCTCGCAGGTCACCGCCTGGCCGGGCGCGGCGGTGGCGGCGGCCAGTTCTTTCACGCCGTCCAGCAGGACCCGGCACGACAGCGCCTGGCCGCCCTTGGGCGTGGCGGTCACGGACGCCTTCTCGCCGGCGTTGATGACGACGTCGGTCGACCACGGCAGCGGCGCCGACGCCGAGACCGACCGCGGGGTCTCCTTGCGGTTGCGGTCCGGCGACTGGGCGTAGGTCACGTCCACGGCGGTGTCGGCCGGCTGGGCGGACACCTCGTAGGTGATCGCCCAGGCCTTGCCGACCAGCGTCGTCCAGCCCCCGAGGTGGTTCACCAAGGCGACGGTTCCGCCTCCCACCACGGCCAGCACGACCAGGACCACGAGCAATGTCTTCACAGGACAGACCGTAAGCGCGCGGGGGTGCGCTCGCATCGTTCGCGGGGGTGACCGGGGGTCGGTCCCGGGGACCACACCGGACTGCTACTTGAGCAGCAGCCGGACCGTGAGCTCCAGGCGGTTCGCGACGTCCGTGGCCGTGGCGCGGCGGGTGACCCACGCGACCAGGTTGGACAGCCACACGTCGCCGATCACGCGGGCGATGGCTTTCTGCTCGTCCGTCGGCGGCTCGGTGCTCATCGCCTTCGTGAACATGCTCTCCATCAGCCACGACACGCGGTCGATCTCGGCGCCCGCGGAGGCGTCGGCGAAGGTGAACGCGCGCGTCATCGCCTCGGTGAGGTGCGGGTTGCGCTGCAGGCCGCGGGTGATCCGGCCGAGCACGAACAGCACGCGCTCGTACGGGCTGTCGCCGGGGACCGTGGTGCGGTCCATCTTCTCCTGGGCGCGCTCCAGCTCCACGGCGAGGCTCGACACGAGCAGGTGGACCTTCGACGGGAAGTAGCGGTACAACGTGCCCAGCGCGACGTCCGCCCGGTCCGCCACGGCACGCATCTGGACGGCGTCGAACCCGCCCTTGGACGCCAGCGCGATGGTCGCGTCGACGATCCGCTTGCGCCGCTCGCGCTGGGCGACGGAGCTGAGCTCCTCGCCCGCCATCAGCGCGTCCGTGCGCGACTTCGAAGGTGACACGGAGATGATCCTCCTGGAACGTGTTGCAGCAGCCTTCCCATAGTACTCGATCGGTTTCTCGGGCATGATCTGTTGCTGGAAATAGAACACGTTCTATAAACTTCTTCATGTACTGGAGGAGGCAGCGTGCCGATCGCCACGACCGGGGAACAGCGAGCGTTGCGGGACAGCGTGGACGCGGCCAAGGGCGAGTGGGCGGATCTCGTCCGGGTCGGGTTCTTCGAGGTGACGCGGGAGGGCGGCACGGTCGCCGATCTCGCGGTGATGCTGGAGAGAGCGGCCGAGAACCTGGTGCCGGGGCCGTTGCTCCCCACGGCGCTGGTCTCGGTGCTGGTGCCCGATTTCGACGGTGTCGCCGGGTTCGGGTTCTCGTCCCACCACGTGGTCGGTGCCGCCGAGGCCACGCACGTGCTCGTGAACGCGGACGGGTGGACGCTCGCGCCGGTCGCGTCGGTCACCGAGCTCGACCCCGTCGACCTGACCCGCTCGCTGGGATCGGTCGTCACGGGTGAGGGGCGCGCGGTCGGCGACCCGACCGACCTCGCGATCACGCTGATGGCCGCCGAGGCGAGCGGGGTGGCGGCGTGGTGCCTCAACACCGCGGTGGAGTACGCGAAGCAACGGCAGCAGTTCGGGCGGGTCATCGGCTCGTTCCAGGCCGTCAAGCACCTCTGCGTGGAGATGCTGTGCCGCGCAGAGCAGGCCGGCTCGGTCGCGTGGGACGCGGCGCGGTCGTTCGGGGAGGACGAACACCCGCTGGCCGCGGCGGTCGCGGCCGCGGTCGGGTTCGACGCGGCGGTCCGCAACGCCAAGGACTGCATCCAGGTGCTCGGTGGCATCGGGTTCACCTGGGAGCACGACGCCCACCGCTACCTGCGCCGCGCGCTGGCGTTGCAGCAGCTCGCGGGCGGTGTCGCGCGGTGGCGCCGGCGGGTGGCGGAACTGGCCCTGGGCGGAGCGCGCCGGTCGTTGGACGTCCGGGTCGAGTCCGATCCCGACGTGCGGGCCTTCGCCGAGGAGCTCGCCGGGCTCGACCCCGCCGCCCAACGGGAACGGCTGGCGGACAGCGGGTTCCTCGTGCCGCACTGGCCCAGGCCGTACGGGCAGGACGCGGACGCCAAGCGGCAGCTGGTGGTCGACAGCGAGTTCGCCCGCGCGGGCGTGCGCAGGCCGGATCTGGTCATCGGCGGCTGGGCGGGCCCGACGATCCTGCGGCACGGGACCGCGGAGCAGCAGGAGCGGTTCGTGCGGCCGACGTTGACCGGTGAGCTCACCTGGTGCCAGCTGTTCAGCGAACCGGAGGCGGGCTCGGACCTCGCGTCGTTGCGCACCAAGGCCGTGCGCGCGGACGGCGGCTGGCGGCTCACCGGGCAGAAGGTGTGGACCTCGCTCGCGCACCAGGCCGACTGGGCGATCTGCCTGGCCCGCACCGACACGAGCGTGCCGAAGCACAAGGGCATCACGTACTTCCTGGTCGACATGCGCTCGCAGGGCGTCGACGTGCGGCCGTTGCGGGAGATCACCGGCGACGCGCGGTTCAACGAGGTCTTCCTCGACGACGTGTTCGTGCCCGACGACTGCGTGGTCGGCGAGGTGGACGACGGCTGGCGGCTCGCCCGCACCACGCTGGCCAACGAACGCGTCGCGATGGGGTCCGCACTGGGCGAGCCGCTGGAACAGGTTCTGGCCGCGCCCGCCGCGTCCGACCACCCGGAACGGCTCGGCGCGCTGGTCGCCCGGGGACTCGCGGTGTCGCTGCTGGACCTGCGCGCGAGCCTGCGCGTGCTGGACGGCAGGGAACCCGGCGCGGAGTCGAGCGTGCGCAAGCTGGTCGGCGTGCGGCAACGGCAGGACGTGGCGGAGTTCGCCGTCGACCTGCTCGGACCGGATGCGGCGGTGGACAACGCGCTGGTCCACGAGTTCCTGCTGACCCGCTGCCTGAGCATCGCGGGCGGGACGACGCAGGTGCTGATGAACCTCGCCGGCGAACGGATTCTCGGTCTACCGAGGGAGCCCTGATGGATTTCGAGCTCGACGAGACCCAGCGGGAGATCGCGGCCCTCGCGGCCGGCGTGCTGGGCAGGGAGGGCGACGCGCCCTGGAAGGCACTGGGGGAGGCGGGGCTGCTGGCCCTGGCCGTTCCGGAACGGCTCGGTGGCGACGGGCTCGGCGTCCTGGAGACGGCCGTGCTGCTCACCGAGGTCGGCCGGCGGGCGGCGGACGTGCCCGCACTCGCGACCCTCGCGCTGGGCGTGCTGCCGATCGTGCGGTTCGGGACGGTCGAGCAGCAGGACGCGGTGCTGCCGTTGGTGACCGAGCAGCACGGGGTGCTGACGGCGGCGTTGAGCGAGCCGTCCGCACCGCTGCCGGCCGCGCCGGGC
Organism: Lentzea sp.; assembly: GCF_036380075.1. Taxonomy (NCBI): domain Bacteria; kingdom Bacillati; phylum Actinomycetota; class Actinomycetes; order Pseudonocardiales; family Pseudonocardiaceae; genus Lentzea; species Lentzea sp. The sequence goes on from NZ_DASVFL010000315.1 coordinate 14,521, forward strand.
ACGACGGCGGGGCCGGACGGGATCACCGGCGTGAAGATCAACGTCCCGTACGCCGCCGAGGCTCAGCGGATCCTCGTCAGCACCAGCGGCGGCGTCTTCGTGGTGGACCCGGCGCAACCCGGTGTGTCCATCGAGGACGGAACCGTCCGGTTCGACGGTGCGCGCGGCGAGCTGCTGGAGGGCGCGGAGCAGGGAATCCGCCGGTTCGCACTGGCCGGGGCCTGCGCGGTCGCCGACGGCGTGCTGGCCGGTGCACTCGACCTCACCGTGGAGCACGTCGGCACCCGCCACCAGTTCGGCAAGCCGCTGGCGACCTTCCAGGCCGCCGCCTGCCTGGTCGCGGACGTCTACATCGCCTCCCGCACGCTGCACCTGGCCACTCTGACGGCCTGCTGGAGCCTCGACGACGACGATCTGGACACCGCCGCCTACTGGCTCGCCGCGGAAGCGCTCCCGGCCGTCCACACGTGCCACCACCTGCACGGCGGGCTCGGCCTCGACATCACCTACCCGATGCACCGGTACTACGGCACGGCCAAGGAGCTGACGCGGTTCGTCGGCGGAGTGGAGCACCGCTTGGGGGCCATCGATGTTCATTGACCTCACGGCAGAGCAACGGACACTGCGCGACGAGCTGCGCGAGTACTTCGCGAACGTCATGACCGGCGCCGAACGCGAGGCCATGCTCACCGAACGGCACGGCGAGACCTACCGCGAGCTCGTCCGCAGGCTCGGCCGCGACGGACGCCTCGGAGTCGGCTGGCCGCGGGAGTACGGCGGGCTCGGGTTCGGACCCGTCGAGCAGCAGATCTTCGTCAACGAGGCCGCGCGCGCCGACGTGCCGCTGCCGTACGTGACGCTGCAGACCGTCGGCCCGACGCTGCAGACGTACGGGACGCAGGAGCAGAAGGACTTCTTCCTGCCGAGGATCCTCAGCGGCGACCTGCACTTCGCCATCGGCTACACCGAACCGGAGGCGGGCACCGACCTGGCGGCGTTGCGCACCAAGGCGGTGCTCGACGGCGACCACTACGTCGTCAACGGCCAGAAGATCTTCACCACGGGCGGCCACGACGCGGACTACGTCTGGCTGGCCTGCCGGACCGGCGCACCGGACTCCCGGCACAAGGGCATCACGATCCTCATCGCCGACACCCGGGACCCCGGCTACTCGTGGACGCCGATCATCACCTGCGACGGCGCGCACCACGTCAACGCCACGTACTACAACGACGTGCGGGTGCCCGAGTCTCGCCGGGTCGGCGAGGAGAACAAGGGCTGGCGGCTGATCACCACCCAGCTCAACCACGAACGCGTGATGCTCGGCCCGTCCGGCCGGATCGGCGCGCTCGTGGACCGCGTCCACGCCTGGGCTTCCGAGCGGAAGCTGCTCGACGAACCGGACGTGCGGAGGGCGCTGGCCGAGGCACGGGCCGTGGTGCGGGTGAACGAGCTGCTCAACTGGCAGGTGTCGAGCGGGGAGCTGGAGGTCGCGGACGCCAGTGCCACCAAGGTCTTCGCCGCCGACCGCACCCAGCGCGTCGGCAGGCTGCTGGAGGAGCTGGTCGGCCGCCACGGCGCCCCGCAGGAGCTCGTGCACTGGCTCGACGTGCAGGCGCGGCGCAACCTCGTGCTGACGTTCGGCGGGGGCGTGCAGGAGATCCAGCGCGAGCTGATCGCGAACATCGGACTGGGACTGCCACGGGTGGTGCGATGATCGACATCGAGAAGGAGGCCGCGCGCGTCGCCGAGCAGGGCGAGTCCGCGCCGCGGCTGGCACGGGACCCGGTCAACCAGCCGATGATCAACAACTGGCTGGAGGCCATCGGCGACGAGCACCCCGGTTACGACGGCGTCGCACCACCGGCGATGGTCCAGGTGTGGACGATGGGCGGACTGCACGGCCAGCGCACGCTCGACGACCCGCTCGGACAGATGATGGCGATTCTCGACGAGGCCGGGTACACGTCGGTCGTCGCCACCAACAGCGACCAGACCTACCACCGGTACCTGGAGGTGGGCGAGCAGCTGTCGGTGACGACGAGCCTGGAGGACGTGACCGGGCCGAAGCGGACCGGGCTGGGCGAAGGGTGGTTCGTCACGACCAGGAGCACCTGGTTCGTCGGCGACGAACCGGTGGCGGAGATGCGGTTCCGGGTGCTGAAGTTCCGGCCGGCCGCCAAGCCGGAACCGGTCGTGGAGACCCCGAAGGCGCAGGCCATCCGCCCGTCGGTCAACCGCGACACCGAGTACTTCTGGGAGGGCACCCGGCAGGGCGAGCTGCGCATCCAGCGCTGCGGCGGCTGCGGCCTGCTGCGCCACCCGCCGGGCCCGATGTGCCCGGAATGCGGTGCCACCAAGCCGAAGTACCTCGTGTCGGACGGCAACGGCGTGGTCCACAGCTACGTCGTGCACCACCACCCGCAGGTGCCGGGCAAGCAGACGCCGTTCGTCGTCGCCCTGGTCGAGCTGGACGAGGGCGTGCGGATGCTGGGCGAGCTCGACGGCGAGCCCGGCATCGGGCAACGCGTCGAGGTCGTGTTCACGAAGGTCGACGAGGAGTTGACGATGTTCGGCTGGAGGCCCCGTGCGGATCGGTGACCCGCTGCCCGAGTGGCACGTCGAAGCCACGCCGACGTTCGTGATCAGCACCGCGCTGGCCACCAGGGACTTCCAGGACGTCCACCACGACCGCGACCTCGCGATCAAGCGCGGGTCCAAGGACATCTTCATCAACATCCTCACCACGACCGGGCTCGTGCAGCGGTACGTGACGGACTGGGCGGGCCCGGAGGCTCTGGTGCGCCAGGTGAACATCCGGCTCGGCGCGCCCTGCTACGCCTACGACACGCTGAAGTTCTTCGGCCAGGTCGTCGGACGCGAGGAGCGGGACCTGACCGTCGAGGTCGTCGGCAGGACCGCGCACGGCGACCACGTCACCGGAACCGTGAAGATCGAGGTGCCCGCGTGAACGCCGTGATCGCCGGGATCGGCGCGACCGACTTCTCGAAGGACTCGGGCCGCAGCGAGCTCCAGCTGGCCGCCGAGGCGGTGCGGGCGGCACTGGAGGACGCGGGCCTGCAACCGTCCGATGTGGACGGCCTGGTCAGCTTCACCATGGACACCAACGCCGAGATCGCGGTCGCCCGCGAGCTGGGCGTTCCGGAGCTGACGTTCTTCAGCCGCGTCCACTACGGCGGTGGGGCGGCGTGCGCGACCGTGCAGCAGGCGGCGATGGCCGTCGAGACCGGCGCGGCGAAGGTCGTGGTCTGCTACCGGGCGTTCAACGAGCGGTCGGGGCACCGGTTCGGCCAGGTCCAGACCGCGGCCGCCGCCAACATCGACAACAGCTGGTCGTACCCGATGGGCCTGGGCACGCCGGCGGCGATGGTGGCGATGTTCGCCCGCCGGTACATGCACGAGTACGGTGCGACATCCGAGGACTTCGGGCGGATCGCCGTGATCGACCGCAAGCACGCCGCCACGAACCCGCACGCGTGGTTCCACAACCGGCCGATCACCCTGGACGACCACCAGTCGTCGCGCTGGATCGCCGAACCGTTGCGGCTGCTCGACTGCTGCCAGGAGAGCGACGGGGGAGTGGCGCTGGTCGTCACGTCGGCGGAACGGGCCCGTGACCTGCCGAACAAGCCCGCACACGTCCGGGCGGCGACCCAGGGCAGCGGCGCCGACCAGTTCACCATGACCAGCTACTACCGCGACGACCTGACCCGCCTGCCCGAGATGGGCGTGGTGGCGCGGGGGCTGTGGGAGAAGTCGGGCATCGGTCCGTCCGATGTGGACGTGGCCGTGCTCTACGACCACTTCACGCCGTTCGTGCTGGTCCAGCTGGAAGAACTGGGCTTCTGCGGCCGGGGCGAGGCCAAGGACTTCGTCGCGTCCGGCGCGCTGGAGCTCGACGGGTCGCTGCCGCTCAACCCGCACGGCGGCCAGCTCGGCGAGGCTTACCTGCACGGCATGAACGGCATCGCCGAGGGCGTCCGGCAGATCCGGGGCACGGCGGTGAACCAGGTCGCGGGCGTCGAGCACGTCCTGGTCACCGCCGGCACCGGCGTCCCGACCAGCGGACTAGTGCTCGGCCAGGGATAGCACCGCGTCCGCGAGGACGGGACGGTCACCGGCCGAGGTGAGCACGACCAGCCGGCGGCCGTCCCGCCACACCCGTGTGGTCAGGGTTTCGCCCGGGAACACCACACCCGCGAACTTCGCCGCGAACGACGACACCTGCTCCGGCCCGTCCAGCACCGCGTCGACCACGGCCTTGCACACCACCCCGTACGTGCACAGGCCGTGCAGGATCGGCTGGTCGAACCCGGCGCGCCGGGCGAACTCCGGGTCGGCGTGCAGCGGGTTGCGGTCGCCGCAGAGCCGGTACAGGTAGGCCTGCTGCGGCAGAGTCGGCGTCTCGATCACGAAGTCCGGCTCGCGGCCGGGCACCTCGACCTTGCCCGACGGCCCGCGGTCGCCGCCGAACCCGCCCTCGCCGCGGGCGAAGATGCCGGACCGGGTCGTGAACAACGCGGTCCCGTCCGGTGCCACGGCCGTGGCCTCCTGGACGATGACCGCCGCCTTGCCCTTGTCCCAGACGTCCGAGATCCGCGTCCGCAGCACGGCCTCGCCCTCGGCTGGCAGCGGGGAGTGCACGGTGATCTCCTGCGTTCCGTGCAGCACCCGCGCGAGGTCGATGTCGACGCCGGGGAACGACACGGCGGGCGGCGCGGTCTCGTGGAACCGCGGCGCGACGACGCCGAACGTCGGCAGCACCCGCAGCCCGTCCTCGTAGACGTACCTGAGCTCCGTCGCGCCCAGCGCCAGGTGGTAGAGCAGCACGTCGGACTGCGTCCAGGAGAACTTCACCTCGGGCAGCTCCGCCCCGATGGCGACGGCCGGGTCGATCGGCATCCAGCACCCCTTACTCGTAGGTGATCTTCACCGTGTCCGTGACCGGGACCGACTGGCACGCCAGCACGATGCCGTCGGCGATGTCCTCGGAGTCGAGCACGTCGTTGCTGAGCATCTTCACCTCGCCCTCGACCAGCCGGCACGCGCACGCGCTGCACGCGCCCTCCCGGCACGAGTACGGCGCGTCGAGGCCCCTGTCCAGCAACAGGTCGAGCAGCTTGGTCCGCGCCGGCCACGGGAACCTGTGCTCCTCACCGTCCAGCGAGACCTCGACGACCGCGTCCGGCCGGTCGCCGGCCACCGGTTCCACGGACGTGAACGGATCGCTGGACAGCGAGACGAACTTCTCGATGTGCAGCACCGGAACGTCGTGCAACGCCTTGCGCACGGCCTCCATGAAAGGCGCCGGTCCGCACACGAACGCCTCGTCGCAGGGCCGGGCGAACGCGCGCAACCCGTGCGGCAGTCCCTGCACCGACTCCAGCCAGTGCACGACGGTCAGCCGGTCGGGATACGAGCGCGCCAGTTCGGAAAGCTCGCGCGCGAAGATCACCGACGCCTCGTCCCGGTTGGCGTAGAACAGGAACACCCGCCCGGAGCCCTGGTGCAGCACCGCGCGGATGATCGACATGACCGGCGTGATGCCGCTGCCCGCGGCGAAGGCGAGCAGCGACCCGTCGAGGGACGACGGCGTGAACACCCCGGCGGGCGCCAGCACGTCCAGCTCCATGCCGGGCCGCACCTCGGAGCACATCCACACCGACCCGTAGCCGTCCGGCGTGCGCTTGACGGTGATCTTCAGCGGTTCGCCCGGCGCGCTGGACAGCGAGTAGCAGCGCGCCACCTCGCCCGCCCGCACGGTCAGGAACTGACCCGGTCGCGGCGAGAAGTCCGCCCCGGACAGCACGAACGAGCGCGCGTCCGTGGTCTCCTCGACCACCTCGTCGACCCGCAGCCGGTGCACCTCAGCCATCGGCGACCTCCAGCGTCCCGTCGCGCACGGCCTTCTCGATGCTGTCGCGCAACCTCAGGCAGGTGCGCACCAGCGCCGCCCGCCGTCCGCACAGCTCGGGGCAGTCGCGGGTGTCGGAGAGCCACTGCACGCTCGTGTGCTGCGAGCTGTTCTTCTTGACCAGCACCTGGTTCCCGCAGTCGCACCCGACCGGGACCATGCCGCCGCGCAGGAACTCGTCGCGCTCGCTCACGTCGCCGACTTCCGGGTCGCGGACTCCTGCCGGGCGAGGTTCTCCGCGACCTCCTTCTCCCACACCTCGACCGCGCGGCTCGTGTCGACCTCGAACTCGAAGCGCCGCACCATGTCGTCGCTGACGTCCTCGACGTCGACGTAGAACTGCTCGTACCAGCGCCGCAGCTGGTAGACCGGGCCGTCCTCCTCGCAGAGCAACGGGTTGTCGATGCGCGTCTTGTTCTGCCAGATCTCCACGTCCTGCAGGAACCCGACGCCGATGCCGCGCGCGAACTTGGCCGCGATCTTGTCGGCATGCACGTCGTCGACACCGGGCAGCTTCTTCACGATCGCGCCCCACTGCAGCCGGAACGAGTTCGGCGAGATCGGGTAGTGGCAGTTGATCAGGACGGTCTCGATCTCGAGGCCCTTGTAGTCGTTCCACAGGTAGTCGATCATGTACGACGGCCCGTGGTACGCGGCCTCGGACCGCACCTCGACGTCACCGGTGTAGTTCGAGCCCATCGCGACGTCCGGCCGTCCGCGCGTCGTCAGGTACTGCGCGGCGACGTGGCCCTCCATCACGTTCTTGAAGTAGGTCGGGAACGCGAAGTGGATGTAGAAGAAGTGGGCCATGTCGACGACGTTGTCGATGATCTCGCGGCAGTTCGCGCCCTCGATGACCACCGAGTCCCAGGTCCAGTTGCTCCACTCGTCGGAGAACGCCGCGTCGATGCGCGGGATCGTGACGTTCTCGGGTGGTGGGTTGCCCTGCGGGTCGTTCCACACGAAGAGCTGCTTGTTCTCCTCCAGCGTGATCCACGACCGGGTGCGGGCGCGCAGCGGAACGCGCTTGGCGTAGGGGATGTCGACGCACTTGCCGTTGCCGGACCAGCGCCAGTCGTGGAACGGGCAGGCGATGGTGTCGCCCTTGACGGTGCCCTGGGTGAGGTCGCCGCCCATGTGCCGGCAGTAGCCGTCGAGCACGTTGAGCTTGCCGTCCTCGGACGCGAACACCACGAGCTTGGTGCCGAACGCCTCGATGGCGTGCGGCTCGCCGTCGCGGAAGCTGGAGGCCAGACCGAGGCAGTGCCAGCCGCGCGCGAACCGCGCGGGAGGTGCGCCGGCGTCGATCGTGCGTACGGCGTCCTGCGTCATGACGTTCCTCCAGAGATGTCGAGTCCGGCGAGATATCCGAACGTCATCGCCGGTCCGAGGGTCGCGCCCGCGCCCGCGTAGGTGTGACCCATGACGGACGCGCTGGTGTTGCCCGCGGCGTAGAGGCCTTCGACGACCGTGCCGTCCTCGCGCAGCACCCTGGCGCGGGCGTCGGTGCGCAGGCCGCCCTTGGTGCCGAGGTCGCCGGGCACGATCTTCACCGCGTAGAACGGCCCGGTGGTCAGCGGAGCGAGGTTGGGGTTGGGGTGGTTGCGGGGGTCGCCGTAGTAGCGGTCGTACGCGCTGTCGCCGCGGTGGAAGTCGGTGTCGTGGCCGTCGACGGTCAGGGTGTTGAAGTGCCGGACGGTCTCGGTGAGCTCCGGCAGGTCCGCCTCCTGGGCGAGCTCCTCCAGGCTGGGCGCCGAGAGCACGGCGTCCTTCCAGCGGCGGGGCAGCGGGCGGCGCGGCGGGATGCCGCAGAACGGGTAGCGGCCGCGGTAGGTGCTGTCGAAGACGAGCCAGGTGTCGCCGGTCATCGCGTTGACCACGTCGATGTAGGGCGCGGCCTCGTTGACGAACCGGCGGCCGACCTTGTCGACGAGCACGCAGCCGGGCAGCGACCGTTCCGCCAGCAGGAAGAACGGGCCCCGCGGCAACGGCACGGACGGGCCCCACCAGGCCTCGTCCATCAACCCGACGGCCGCTCCCGCCCGGACGCCGGCCTCGATGGCGTCGCCGGTGTTGGCCTTCGCGCCGACCGTCCACTCCGTACCGATGTCCTGGTGCTGCTTGCGCATCCGCTCGTTGTTCTCGAACCCGCCCGCGGCCAGGACCACGTGCCTCGCCGTGATCAGCTCGTCGCCGACCTGAACGCCCGCGACCCGGCCGTTCTCGTGGTGCAGGTCGGTCATCGCGGTGTTCAGCCTGATCTCGACGTTCAGCGCCTTCAGTCCGGCCCGCATGCCCGCCACCAGCGCTTGGCCCATGGTGAGGCGGCGGCCCGGCAGGAAGCGGCGGGCGAAGACCTTGACCGCGGTCAGCAGGCCGCGCGGGTGGCGGCCGATCAACGTCAGCCAGCGGTAGTCGGTCTGGGTGATCACGATGCCCGCCGGGGTGGGCACGTACGGCGGTTCGAGGTCCGCGATCTCCTCGCCCAGCAGCTTGGTGTTGAACGGCAGCGGTTCGACCGAGCGGCCGCGCGGCTGCCCGCCGGGTGCCTCGGGGTAGTAGTCGGCGTACTCGCGGACCCACCGGAACTTCAACGGCGTGTGCGCCACGACGAACGCGAGCATCGCCGGTCCGGCGTCCAGGAATGCCTGCCGCAGCTCCGCCGGGACCTCGGGGGCGATGTGCGCCAGGTAGGTGGCGGCCCGCTCCGGCGAGTCGGGCACGCCGTTCGCGGCGACGACCGCGTTGTTCGGCACCCAGATGCCGCCGCCGGACCGCGCCGTCGACCCGCCGTAGTGCTCGGCCTTCTCGATGACCAGGGTCCGCAGGCCGTGCTGAGCGGTGCAGAGGGCGGCTGTCATGCCTGCCGCGCCACTGCCGACGACGATCACGTCGTACATCGCACCTCCCCGATGCTCGGACTAGAACAGGTTATAGTTTCGGGCGGGTTTGGCGCTATGGTGTAGGAGTTCCAGGCAAGTCGACTCACCAAGAACCTGTTTCTGGCCAGGCACGTGTTCCAGGAGGGTTGCGTGGAGGTCACCGCTGACGTGGTCGTCATCGGCTTCGGTGCGGCCGGCGCGTGCGCCGCCATCGAGGCCGCGGCGGCCGGTGCGTCCGTGGTGGTCCTCGACCGGTTCGCCGGTGGTGGCGCGACCGCGTTGTCCGGCGGTGTCGTGTACGCCGGTGGCGGGACGCGGCAGCAGGTCGAGGCCGGTGTCGCCGACTCGGTCGACGCGATGGAGGCCTACCTGCGCACGGAGGTCCGCGACGCGGTGTCGGCGGCGACGCTGCGGCGGTTCTGCGAGGACAGCGCGAAGACGCTGGCGTGGCTGGAGGACCAGGGCGTGCCGTTCTCGGCGGCGCTCAGCCCGTTCAAGACCTCGTACCCGACGGACGACCACTACCTGTACCAGTCCGGCAGCGAGGACGCCTGGCCCGACCCGGCGCCGCGCGGACACCGGACCAGGGCGAAGGGCACGTCCGGCAAGGTCTTCTTCGCCCGGCTCGCGGAGGCGACCCGGCGGTCGGGTGCCCGGATCCTGCCGCAGACGCGCGCGGTCCGGCTCGTGCGGGAGGACGGCCGGGTCACCGCAGTGCGCTGCCGCACCTTGACCGGGCTGCCGAAGACGCTGCACGGGCTGCTGTCCAGAGCGGGCGCGAAGCCGTGGCTCTACTACCCGCCGCTCGGCAGGAGGCTGTTCGGGCTGGCCGCCTGGCTGGAACGCTTCAGCCGTCCGCTGACGGTGACCGCGCGGAAAGGCGTGGTCATCACCGCCGGCGGGTTCATCTCCAACCGGCCGCTGGTGCACGAGCACGCCCCGCTGCACCGCGGAGGCCTCGCGCTCGGCACGCCCGGCGACGACGGCGCCGGGATCCAGCTCGGCGTCGACGCCGGAGGAACGACCGCGCGGATGGACAAGATCTCGGTGTGGCGGTTCGTCACGCCGCCCAGCGCGTTGCAGCGCGGTGTCCTGGTGGACGCCGACGGCCGGCGGTTCGGCGACGCGACCCGGTACGGCGCCGCGATCGGGGACGAGATCGTGCGGCACGGCGGCAGGGCCTGGCTGCTGGTCGACGACGACGTCCTGCGCGTCGCACGGGCGCAGGTGAAGACGCAGACCGCGCCGTTCCAGCGCTGGCAGGTCCGCTACCTGCTGGACCGCGGCCTGGTCACCGCGCCGACCATCGAGGAGGTCGCGGACAAGGCGGGGATCGGGACGCCCGAACCGTTCGGGGTGCCGCCCTATTCGCTGATCGACGTGTCGGTGCGCGCCGGGTTCGGTTACCCCTGCCCGATGCTGACGCTCGGCGGGCTCGTGGTCGACGAGGACACCGGTCAGGTGCGAGGGGTCGAGGGGCTCTACGCGGCGGGACGGTCGGCGGTCGGGATCTGCTCCGAGTCCTACGTCAGCGGGCTCGCGCTCGCCGACTGCGTCTTCTCCGGCCGTCGGGCGGGGCAGAACGTCGTGAAGGAGGCCAGGTGCTGACCACGCAGAACCGGGAGGCGGCCGCCGAGCTGCTGAGGACGGCGGAACGCGACCGCGTGCCGATCAAGCCGCTCGTCGAGCTGTACCCCGGGATCGACGTCGTGGACGCGTACGAGATCCAGCTGCTCAACGTCCGCCACCGCAACCGGGACGTGATCGGCCACAAGGTCGGCCTGTCGTCGCTCGCGATGCAGAAGATGATGGGCGTCGACGAACCGGACTACGGCCACCTGCTCGACGACATGCAGCTGCACGGCACCGCGGACGCGTCGGCGTACCTGTACCCGCGGGTCGAGGTGGAGATCGCGTTCGTGCTGGCCCGCGACCTGCCGGGCGAGGGCTGCACGGTCGAGGACGTCCTCGCCGCCACCGAGTTCGTCGCACCGGCCATCGAGCTGATCGACAGCCGGATCGAGAACTGGCGGATCGGCCTGCAGGACACCATCGCGGACAACGCGTCGTCTGCGGGGTTCGTGCTGGGCCACGAGCGCGTCCGTCCGTCCGAACTGGACATCGGCTCGGTCGCGGCGACGTTGCGGCGCAACGGCGAGGTCGTCGCCGAAGGACGTGGTGACGCGGTGCTGGGCGACCCGGCGATCGCCGTGGCGTGGCTCGCGGAGAAGGTCGCGGGCTTCGGCGTCCGGCTGCTCGCCGGCGACATCGTGCTGCCCGGGTCGTGCACGCGCGCCATCGACGCGCGGCCCGGGGACGAGTTCCACGCCGAGTTCGCCGGACTCGGTGTCGTCGACCTGAAGTTCGAACAGGGGTGACCAGGTGAAGGCGGCCATCGTCGGCTCCGGCAACATCGGTACCGACCTGCTCCACAAGCTCCTGCGCTCGTCCGTGCTGGAACCGCGCTGGATGGTGGGCGTCGACCCGGCCAGCGAGGGACTGAGACGCGCTGCCTCGCTGGGGCTCGAGGTCTCGGTCGACGGCGCGGACTGGTTGCTGCGCCAGGACGAGCTGCCGGACGTCGTGTTCGAGGCGACGTCCGCGGCCGTGCACCGGGCCAACGCCCCGCGCTACGCCGAGGCCGGCATCCGGGCGATCGACCTGACACCGGCGGCGGTCGGGCCGTGCGTCGTCCCGCCGGTCAACCTGGGTGAGCACGCGGACGCGCCCAACATCAACCTGATCACGTGCGGCGGCCAGGCCACGATCCCGATGGTGCACGCGGTGTCGCGGGTCGTTCCCGTGTCGTACGCGGAGATCGTCGCGAGCGTCGCGTCGGTGTCGGCGGGACCGGGCACGCGCGCCAACATCGACGAGTTCACCCGCACCACCAGCCACGGCATCGAGGCGATCGGGGGAGCGGGACGCGGCAAGGCGATCATCGTCCTCAACCCGGCCGACCCGCCGATGATCATGCGCGACACCATCTTCTGCGCGATCCCTCCCGACGCCGACCCCGACCCGATCACCGACTCGATCGCCCGGATGGAGACGGAGATCCAGTCGTACGTGCCGGGCTACCGGCTGCTGCGGGAACCGCAGTTCGACCCCGGCCGGGTGGCGATCTTCGTGGAGGTGGCCGGTGCCGGCGACTTCCTGCCGGAGTACGCCGGGAACCTCGACATCATGACGGCCGCCGCGACCGAGGTGGGGGAGGAGATCGCCCGTGCAGCAGCATCCGGGTCTGCGGTTGACCGACACGTCACTGCGTGACGGCTCGCACCACAAGCGGCACCAGTTCACGGCCGACGACGTGCGCTCGATCGTCGCGGCACTCGACGGCGCCGGGGTGCCGGTGATCGAGGTGGCGCACGGCGACGGGCTGGGCGGGTCGTCGTTCAACTACGGCTTCAGCCACACCCCCGAGCAGGAGCTGATCAAGGTCGCCGTGGAGACGGCGACGCAGGCCAGGATCGCCGTGCTGATGCTGCCCGGCGTCGGGGTCAAGGACGACATCCTGGTGGCGCAGGACAACGGCGCCTCGATCGTCCGGATCGCCACGCACTGCACCGAGGCCGACGTGTCCGTGCAGCACTTCCAGTTGGCGAGGGAACGCGGACTGGAGACCGTCGGGTTTCTGATGATGGCGCATTCGCAGCCGCCGGAGGCGTTGGCGAAGCAGGCGCGGATCATGGCCGACGCCGGGTGCCAGTGCGTCTACGTCGTCGACTCGGCGGGAGCCCTCGTCCTGGAACAGGTCTCCGAGCGCGTCGAGGCACTGGTCGCGGAGCTGGGTGAGGACGCCCAGGTGGGTTTCCACGGACACGAGAACCTGGGCTTGAGCGTCGCGAACTCCGTCGCCGCCGCACGTGCCGGTGCGAAGCAGATCGACGGCAGCGTGCGCGGGTTCGGCGCGGGCGCGGGGAACACTCCCCTGGAGGCGTTCGTCGGCGTCTGCGACAAGCTCGGCTTCTCCACCGGCGTCGACTTCTTCAAGATCGTGGACGCGGCCGAGGACGTCGTCCGGCCCGTCATGCCCGAGGAGTGCCTGCTCGACCGGATGGCGCTGATGATGGGCTACGCGGGCGTCTACTCCAGCTTCCTCAAACACGCGTACACGCAGGCCGAGCGTTACGGCGTGTCCGGCGCGCAGATCCTCGTCCGCGCCGGTGAGCGCAAGCTCGTCGGCGGGCAGGAGGACCAGCTGATCGACATCGCACTGGAGCTGAGCAGGGAGAAGGTCCGATGAGCGAGGAGATCCTCGGCAAGGTGCGGGAACTGCTGCCTGCTCTCGCCGATCGCGCGGCCGAGGCGGAGGAGCTGCGCAAGGTGCCGCCGGAGTCGGTGAAGGCGTTGCAGGAGACCGGGTTCTTCCGGATGCTGCAGGCCGAGCGGTACGGCGGCTTCGAGTCGCACCCGCTCGACTTCTACACCGCGGTCAGGATGATCGCGAGCGCGTGCGGCTCGACGGGCTGGGTCGCGTCGGTGCTGGGCGTGCACCCGTGGCACGTCGGGCTGTTCGACGTGCGGGCGCAGGACGAGGTGTTCGGCGAGGACCAGGACACCCGCATCTCGTCCTCCTACGCGCCGACCGGCCGTGCGACCCCGGTCGAGGGCGGGTTCCGGTTCAGCGGCAAGTGGAGCTTCTCCTCCGGCTGCGACCACGCCACGTGGGTGCTGCTCGGCGGCCTGGTGATGAACGACGAGGGCAAGCCCGTCGACTTCCGCACGTTCCTGCTGCCGATCGCCGACTACACGATCAACGACGTCTGGGACACCGTCGGCCTGCGCGGCACGGGCAGCAACGACATCGTGGTGCAGGACGTGTTCGTGCCGGAGCACCGGACGTTGAGCATGGCCCACACCGCACGGTGCAGGTGTCCCGGTCAGGAGGTCAACCCCGGCCCGCTGTTCCGCATGCCGTACGGCACGGTCCACCCCTACGCCGTCACCGCGCCGATCATCGGCATGGCGACCGGCGCCTACGACCTCCACGTCAGCGCCACCCGCGAGCGCGTGCGGGCCGCGTACGTGGGCGAGAAGTCGGTGGAGGACCCGTTCGCCCAGGTCAGGATCGCGAACGCGGCGGCCGACATCGACGTCGCGTGGTGGACGCTGGAGAAGGACATCACCGACGAGTGGGCGCACGCCGTCGCCGGGACCAAGATCCCGGTCGACCTGCGCCTGCGGGCCCGGCGCGACCAGGTCCTGGGCAGCGGGCGGGCGCTCGGCGCGATCGACCTGCTCTTCGAGAGCGCGGGCGGCAAGGCGATCAACGCCGGTCTGCCGCTGCCCCGCTTCTGGCGCGACGCGCACGCCGCACGGGTGCACGCGGGCAACGACCCGGAGCGCGTGCTGGTGCTGTACGGCAAGAACGAGCTCGGCATCCAGGTCCGCGACGGGCTGTTCTGAGGAGCGTTGATGAGCGTGCGACTGCACTACCACGAAGCGGGAGCGGACAACGCCGAGACGCTGGTCATGCTGCACGGCGGCGGGCCGGGCGCGTCGGCGTTGAGCAACTTCCGCGCGAACATCCCGGTGTTCGCGAAGTCGTTCCGCGTCCTCGCCGTCGACCTGCCCGGCTACGGCCAGTCCGACAAGCCCGCCGAGCACGACCAGTACTTCTCGTTCGCCTCCCGTGCGGTGAAGGACCTGCTGGACTCGCTGGAGGTCGAGCGGGCCCACATCCTCGGCAACTCGCTCGGCGGCGGCACCGCGGTCCGGTTCGCGCTGGACCACGGCAAACGCGCCGGGCGGCTCGTGCTGATGGGACCGGGCGGGCTGTCGTTGAACGTCTTCTCGCCCGACCCGACCGAGGGCGTGCGCAAGCTCAGCGCGTTCGCCCGCACGCCCACGCGGGAGAAGATCGAGGAGTTCCTGCGGATCATGGTCTTCGACCAGTCGCTGATCACCGACGAGCTGATCGACGAACGGTTCGAGGCGGCGTCGAAGCCGGAGTCGTTGCGCGCCATGGCCGCGCTGGGCAAGTCGTTCTCCGGCCCCGACTTCGAGCTCGGCATGCTCTGGCGCGAGGCCTACAAGCTGCGCCAGCGGGTGCTGCTCGTCTGGGGTCGGGAGGACCGGGTCAACCCCCTGGACGGCGCGCTGCTCGCGACGAAGCTGATCCCGCGCGTCCAGCTGCACGTGTTCGGCGGGTGCGGGCACTGGGCGCAGCTGGAGAAGTTCGACGAGTTCAACCGGCTGGCACTCGACTTCCTCGGGGAGGCGTGATGGGCATCCGATCACTGGGCTACCTCAGGATCGAGGCCACCGACATGGCCCGGTGGCGCGAGTTCGCGCTCAAGGTCCTGGGCCTGGTCGAGGGCAGGGGTTCGACGGAAGGCGCGCTGTACCTGCGGATGGACGACTTCCCGGCACGGCTGGTGGTCGTGCCCGGCTCCCGGGACCGCCTGCTGGCGTCCGGCTGGGAGGCCGCGACCGAGGCCGAGCTGGAGGAGGTCGCCAAACGCCTCGCCTCGGCCGGCGTCGCTTACGTCGAAGGGTCCGCGGAAGACCTGGCGGAGAGGCGCGTCACCGGCCTGATCAGGTTCGAGGACCCGTCCGGCAACACCCTCGAAGTCTTCCACGGCGCCGCGCTGGAGCACCGGCGCGTCGTCTCGCCGTACGGGCACCGGTTCGTGACGGAGGAGCAGGGGCTGGGCCACGTCGTGCTGTCCACTTCGGACGACGAGGCCGCGCTGCACTTCTACCGCGACGTGCTCGGTTTCCGGCTGCGCGACTCGATGCGCCTGCCCCCGCAGATGCTCGGCAGGCCCGCCGACGGACCGCCCGCGTGGCTGCGGTTCTTCGGCTGCAACCCGCGCCACCACAGCCTCGCGTTCCTGCCGATGCCGACGCCGAGCGGGATCGTGCACCTGATGCTCGAGGTCGAGAACACCGACGACGTCGGCCTGACGCTGGACCGGGCGCTGCGCCGCAAGGTGCCGATGTCGGCGACGTTGGGCAGGCACGTGAACGACCTGATGCTGTCGTTCTACATGAAGACGCCCGGCGGTTTCGACGTCGAGTTCGGCTGCGAGGGACGGCAGGTGGACGACGAGGACTGGATCGCACGGGAGAGCACGGCGGTGAGCCTGTGGGGACACGACTTCAGCGTCGGCCACCACAAGTGATGCGGCCAGAAGTGATGCGGTCAGGAGTAGCCGCCCGCTACCGGTCGGTCCTCGGGCACTTCTGCACCGGGGTGACCGTGGTGACCGGCATGTCCGCGGACGGTCCCGTCGGGTTCGCCTGCCAGGCTTTCGCGGCGCTGTCGCTCGACCCGCCGCTGGTGCTGTTCTGTCCACAACGGACCTCGCGCAGCTGGGCGGCGATGGCGGGCGCCGGCGCGTTCTGCGTGAACGTGCTGGCCGACGACCAGCGCGAGGTGTCGACGGTGTTCGGCAAGGCCGGTGCCGACAAGTTCGCGGGCGTGCCGTGGACGCCGTCGCCCACCGGCGCCCCGGTGCTCGACGGCGCCCTCACCTGGGTCGACTGCCGGGTCTCGGCCGTGCACGACGCCGGTGACCACCACATGGTGATCGGCTCGGTCGTGGAGCTCGGACCCCTGCGCGACGCGCAGCCGCTGCTGTTCTACCGCGGCCGCTACGCCGTGCACGCCGAACTGGACCCGCGCGGCTGGTCCGGCGAGGTGCTCGACAACCTGATGACGTGGCAGCGCCAGTCAGAGTGGAGCTGACGCGGTGACCTGCCAGACGCCACCGGGGAAGTGCATCTCGCCGTCCCGCACGAACGGGTCGTACTCGCCGCGGATCTTCCGCAGCAGCTCACCGCGTTCGGACTCCGGCCTCTCGCGCAGCGCGCGGGCGATCGACCCCATGTTGCTCAGGTACGGGACGAGCAGTTCCTCGGGCATCACGCAGTCCCGGTCGACGGGCTGGACGTCGACGTCGGTCCAGCCTGCTTCGGCGAGGATTCCGCGCGTCCTGCCGGCGTCGGCGAGGGAGAACGGCCCCGGCCCGTCCGGATCCGGCGCGGGCGCGTCCGGCGCCAGCGAGGCCGCGACCCGTGACGACGTCGTCATGACCGGGTTCTCCTCCGCGGTCCGCCAGGTGACGAAGCACAGCTCACCGCCCGGCGTCGTTGCGGCCAGCAGGTTGCGGAACGCGGCGACCGGGTCGTCGAAGAACATCACCCCGAACCGCGAGACGACCAGGTCGAACCGCTCCTCGAACGCGTGCACCTGCGCGTCGGCTTTGACGAACTCGGCTTCGCCGTGCTCGCGGGCGGCGGCCAGCATCGTCTCGGAGATGTCGACACCGACGCACCCGGCACCGGTGGCCGCGGCGATCGCCCTGGTCGTGCCCCCGGTGCCGCACCCGACGTCGAGCACCCGGCGCCGCGGCCGCCGTGACGCCGCCTCGACCAGCAGGTCCTGGTACGGCCGCAGCACCAGGCCGACGACGTCCTGGATCTGCGCCCACCCGTGGCCGGCGGTGTCCCACCAGGCAGCCTGCTCGCTGTTGACCGTCATGCCCCTGCCGTCCTGCTCGAAGTCGGGTCGAGGTCCAGTGTCGTGGACGAGATCGCGATAGGCGAGGTGGTCCGCCGCTCCGGCGTGCCCGCCTCCACCCTGCGCTACTACGAGGAACGCGGCCTGATCGCGCCCGTGCGCCGGCAGGGCACGGCACGCGTGTTCGCTCCGGCCGTGGTGGAGCAGCTGGCGTTGATCGCCGTCTGCCGCACGGCCGGGTTCTCGCTGGACGACATCACGCTGATGTTCGACCCGTACGGCCGCCCGAGCTCCGACCGCGCGATGCTCGCGGCCAAGGCGGACGAACTGGACGTGACGATCGGCAAGCTGGTGGTGATGCGCGACGACCTGCGGCACGCCTCGGTGTGCCCGGCCTCGTCGCACGCGGAGTGCCAGCCCTAAAGGCTCCAGACGACCGGGGCGACCGTCACGGCGGCGGCCTGGTAGGGCGGCAGCATCCGGCCCTCTACGACGACCTCCAGCGGCCACTTCTCCTTCAGCACGACCCACAGCCGCCCGGACAGCCCGGCGAACGCGCCCAGCGGATCGGCGCCGGCGGACGTCTGCAGCACGTACACCCACTTCGCGGTGTCCGGCGCGCCGTCGAGCGGCTCCCGCCAGGCGCGGCGCAACCGGCGGCCGCCGTGCCGGGCCGCGTCCGCGGACAGCACGACATCGGCCCTCGAGGGGTCCGGCGCGGCCGGGGGAGCGGAGGCGCTGAAGCGGTACGCGACGGGCGGCACCTCGTCGATGGCCGGCACCGCGGCCAGGTCGGGACTGTCCGGATCGTCCGAAGTGGACGCGATCAGGGCGCGTTCGTCCTGCGTGATGCCGACGTTCTCGTACGCCATGGACAGCAGCAGAGTCGCCTCGGCCTGCGCCGGCTCGCCGCCGAAGTAGTCCTCGCGCACCGACCGCAGCGTGTCGTCCTCCAGCCGACCGGCGAGTCGTGCGCAGAGGTCGGTGACGGCGGCGTAGGTCTTCACGTCCATGAGGTTCACTTCTTCTTGTACGGGCCGAGATCGGTTTTGGTGACGTTACCCTGGTCGTCCTGGACGATCCTGATGACACGGTCGCCCTTCGGGCCCTCCCAGGTCCAGCTGCCATCACCGCCGACGCCGGGGTGGCTGTAGCGCGGCGGGGTGCTCTGTGGAACGCCCTGTGGAGCGGGGTTGGGCGCGGCGGGGTTGAGGATCACACCGGGGCTCGTCGCGTCCGGCGGGAACGACGTGCGGATCTCGCCGTTGGACAGCACCGTCGTGCGCACCAGGACGCCGTCGACCACGCCCTCGTAGTTGTAGGCCCACGCCGGGTCGCCGTTGGCGTCCTTGGTGGGTTTCGGTCCCGTCACCGGCGGGCCCTGCTGGGTGACCTGGTGCGAGGCGTCGAGGATCTTGGCCTCGTCCCACCCCTTCGGGAACTCGGTCTTGCCGGCGAAACCGGTGCCCGCGAGGTGGCCACCCTGCTTGCCGCCGTCGCCGTGGACGATGTGTTCCTTCGAAGCATCGCTGTGGTGGATGTCGTCGGCCTTCGGCGGTGCCGTCGGCTTGGCTGGCAACGGTTTCTTCGTCGGTGGAGTGGTGTTCTGCTGGTTACCGCCTGGTTTGGTCGCGGGCGTGCCCGACGGGTTCGACCCGCCCGGCGTACCCGCCTGGGCAGCGGCTTGAGCTGCCTTGGTCGCGCTCGACACTCCCGCGCCCGCGTCGATGCCGCCGTGCCGCTGGGATGGTCTCTTCTTGGGCGGGGTGCCGCCGGACGGGGTGCCGCCGCCCGGGTTCCTGGGTTTCGGGGTCATCGACACCTATCCGTTCAGCAGCTTGGTGAGGTTCGTCAGGCTGGAGATGAGCGCGGTGGTGTAGGTGAGGATGCGGCCCGCCCACTTGACCACGGCAGCCACGATCTGGGCCGCGATCACCGGGATCGTGACGACGAAGATCGCCTCGACGGCCCACACGATCACCCTGGCCACGAGGTCGGCGATCAGGTCGCGGACGATCTCCCTGGTCATCTCGACCAGGCCGCCCGCGCCCTCCGTCGCCGCCGCCATCGCCGCGGCAATCGCGGACAGGCCGCCGATCGCGTCGACGTTGTTCACCATGAGCGTCTGGTAGGCCTCCGCCGCGTCGCCTTCCCAGCCGAGCAGGTCGCTCTCCAGGTCCGCGCGCAGGTCGGTGGCCATGTCGGCGAGCTCGGTCGCCATGTTGTTCCACGTCGCGGCGTGCGCCTTGACGACGTCCTGCTTGCCGGTCAGCTCGTCGAGCACCTCCCGCAACGGGTCGAAGTACTCGATCGCCCAGCCGAGCCCGTTCGCGAGCAGTGCGCTGATCGGGTCCAGCACGCTCGCGGCGACGTCGACACCGAGCGACGCACCGGCCAGGGCGTCGTCGACCCAGCCTTCGCTCTTGATCGCGATGACGAGCCCTTCGACGCCGTCCGCGATACTCGACCCCGTCCAGGCCCGGCGCGACGACTCGACCGGTGCCACGAGCGATCCGTCCGTCACCGCTCACCTCCGGCGGACTTCAACCGTTCGACGGTGTCCTGGTCCGTCGCCGCGTAGGTCTCCGCGCTCGCGCGCAGTTCCTTCGCGACGAGCTCCAAGTTGTGCTCCACGGTCGCGATCACACCGTCGATCTCCGTGTGCCTGCCCTCCAGCACCGCGGAGATCCAGCCGCAGAGCACTCCGTAGGCCTGGTCGTCGCCGGCGATGTGCGAGCTGGCGGCCTTGACCTTCGCGAACCGCTGCTTGATCGCGTCGATGCTCTGCGCATGCGCTTTCAGCTGTTCCGCCTCGACGCGGAAGGCGCCGGTCACCAGCGTTCCTCGACGTAGCGGCGCCCGGTGTTGTCGTCGTCATCGGGTCCGAGGGCGGGACGCCGCGGCGGTGCGGGTTCCTCCGCGCCCAGCCGACGTCCGACGCTGTCGGCGATGGCTCTCGCGGCCGCCGACTCGGTGCCGACCGTGTCCGCGATGATCTCGCGCGACCGCTGCGCGAGCTGCCGGCGGGCGTCGTTCAGCGTCGACATGATCGTCGCGGCGACGTTCTCGGGACTGGCCCCGGTCATCCGAGGGGTGAGCTTGAGGTCGACCATCGACCCGGTCGAGTCAATCGACACCTCGGCCATGCCGCCGGGGTCGCGCGAGGTGATCCGCAGACCCTGCAGCTGGTCGCTCATGGACTTGGTGTCGGCGGCCAGCTTGTCGATCCGGCCCTTCCAGGCCGCCAGTCTCTCCCGAGCGCCTTCTGGGTCCAGGATGGGTTCGTCCACGGGACGAGCATAAGCAGCGGAATGATCACCTGTGGGCGGTATGGGAAAGCCGCTCCAGGTGGACCCGCGGGCTGCCGAACAACTGGCGGCTCCCGTGCGCCCGCTTGAAGTACAGGTGCGCGTCGTGCTCCCAGGTGATCGCGATCCCGCCGTGCAGCTGGATCATCTCGGCCGCCACCGTGAAGAACGCCTCGGAGCAGTACACCTTCGCCACCGAAGCGGACACCTCGTCGGTGACGGCACCGGCGGCGGAACGAGCGGTCTCCACGAGCACGTGCAGGTCGGCCATGCGGTGCTTCAGCGCCTGGAACGAGCCGATCGGCTTGCCGAACTGGACCCTGGTCTTCGTGTACTCGACCGTCAGCTCCAGCGCTCGCGCGGCGGCGCCGACCTGTTCCGCTGCCAGGGCGGCGATGGCGGTCCAGCGGACGTGTGGTGACCACAGGCCCAGGCGGGTTGTCGCGGCGGCGGTCAGGTCGATCGTGGCCAGGCGGCGGGTCGCGTCCATCGTGGGGGTGTGCTCGCGGGTCACGGACGCGAGGTCGACCTCGTGCAGGTCGGTGCCGTCGGAGACGAGCAGGATGTCGGCGAGGTCGCCGTCCAGGACGTAACGGGCCGTCAAGCCGATCTGCTCGTCGGTCCAGGGCCACACGAGTGCCGCCACCGCACCCCCGGCGATCCGCGGCAGCAGCCTCCCGCAGGCCTCCTCGTCGCCTGAGGCCAGCAGGGCCTCCACCGCCACGGTCGTGCCCAGCAACGGTGACGGCGTGAGGGTGCGGCCCAGCTCTGCCAAGACCACCCTGGTGTCCTCGTGGGTGGCGCCCGAACCGCCGTACCGCTCGGGAATCGGCAGGACACCCATCTCGCACAGCCGCGCCCACACGTCCTTGTCGTAGCCGTGCGGGGTCTCGATGGCGGCACGGACGTCCGAGTGCCGGTCGAGCAGGCCGCGGACGGCGTCCCCGAGCGCGAGTCGTTCCGGTGTCACAACGCCTCCAACACGCGTGCGCGGTGCATGGACGGGCTTCCCCACGCGGTGCGCAGGGCTCTGGTCCGCAGCAGGAACCGGCCCAGGTCGTGTTCGGCGGTGTAACCGATGGCACCGTGGACCTGCAACGCGACGCGGGCGGCGTGCCAGGCGGCGTCGGAGGTGGCGACCTTGGCGGCCGAGACGTCCCGGTCGGTCAGGGTGACCGCGGCGCCGAACACCAGCGGGCGGGCCATCTCCAGGCCGATCAGCACGTTCGCCAGGTGGTGCTTGACCGCCTGGAACCGGCCGATGGGCTGGCCGAACTGGGTGCGCGCCTGGGCGTGGGCCGTGGTCATCTCCAGCATCGCGCGGCCCAGGCCGAGGAGCTGGGCCGAGCAGGTGAGAACCCCGAGGTTGAACGCGCGCCCGGTGGGAGCGCCGGTGGCGACGACCGGACCCGCGGTGAGCTCGACGAGCCGGCGGCCGGGGTCCACTGAGGACACTTC